>JAAEES010000031.1 GCA_013415575.1 Methanomicrobiales archaeon
GTTCCCGCGGGCATGGCTTTAAGAAGCATCCTGCCGATATATACTGGTCTTACGGGATCCGTCCCGTGAAGGAATGTGGCGTCTCTGACGCTGAACCTGATGGTGATCTACCATGGCGAAATCGATGTATGCCTACGTACGTGAGGCATGGAAGAAGCCCGGCGAATCGGAGGTAAAAAGCCTCCAGTGGCACCGGATGCAGGTATGGCGGCGTGAGGGCAGCGTGGTCAGGGTCGAGCACCCGACCCGTATCGATCGTGCCCGGAACCTCGGCTACAAGGCCAAACAGGGCATAGCCGTGGTGCGGGTGAAGATACGCCGGGGAGGCCGCCGGAAATCGCGGTACGTCCGCGCCCGCCGGTCGATCCGGATGGGGAAGAATCGTATCACCCCGGCAAAGAGCCTGCAGCGCATGGCTGAGGAGCGGGCTTCGGTGAAATACCCGAACATGGAAGTGCTGAACTCCTATTGGGTCGGCCAGGACGGAAAGCAGAAGTGGTTCGAGGTTATCCTTGTCGATACCCACCACCCTGCCATCCTCAGTGACAAGCAGCTTGCATGGATTGGTAAAAGTACGAGTCGCGGCCGTGCCGAGCGCGGAAAGACCAGTGCAGGGAGAAAGGGGCGCGGTATGATGACCCGCGGCAAGGGGACCGAGAAGACCCGGCCGAGCATCAGGTCGCACGGCAACCTGGGCAAATAAGATATCTCTCTTTTTCCCATTCTGCTCTGATGACGGTTGCAGACACCTGTGTCCATCCCTATCCCGCGGGGGACTCCTCACTCCGGCGGATGACCTTCGAGGCGAGGGAGCTCGGGTTTGACACCATCGTGGTCCCGGATGGCACCCCGCTCATATCCAGCGGAGTCAGGGTTATACCTGCCGCACTGATTGCCGAAGAGAGCGTCAGGGCTGTATCCGGCCAGATAAAGAAGCGGGAGAACGGGCTGTCGCTGGTCATGGTGAATGCCGGTGAGAACGGCTTTAACCGGGCGGTATTGAGCCTGAAAGGGGTGCATGTGCTCCGGAACCTTCACCTTACCCGGAAGCAGTCTTTTAATCATATCTGTGCCCGCCTTGCCGCTGACCGGGGAGTTGCGGTTGATCTTGACCTCTACCCGGTAATCCATGCCACTGGCAGAACCCGCCAGCGGGTACTGGTACGGTTCGGAGAATTGATCCGGATCTATTCCCGGTACCGGTTCCCCCTGACCCTTTCAAGCAATGCCCGATCCGTTCTCGATCTCAGGTCTGTTGAGGAGATCACCCTTCTCTGCAGCCTGTTTGGCATGGAAGAGGATGATGTTCAGGCAGCACTTTCTACGGTGGGAGATCTCCTGAACCCCCCGGGCCCTGTCAGGGTGGTGGCATGAAACCCCTTCCCCCGACACTCAGGACGAAGAAACGGTATATCCTCGCCGGAATTGAGCCATCAGGCGCCGGCGCCGATCAAAAGGACCTCTACTATGCCATCACTAACGCCGTTACCACCCTCTTTGGTGATGTGCGGGCTGCTGCGATCAGTCCGGCAGTGATCTCTTCCGGGCCGGATTACGTCATTGTCCGGTGCACCCGGGGCGGCGAGCAGGATCTGAGGATCGCGCTCTCCACGGTCACTGTCTCAGGAGACGTGAGAATTGTGCTCCGTCCCAGGGCGACAGCCGGCACCCTCCATGCGCTCCGGAGAAGACTTCCGCAGGAACGTCCTGCCGAACCAGATCAGCCGCAAGAGGTTCACTTCGGGGGGAGACTGTATGATGCACGGCGGTATCAGGGTCAAAAGGTTGATGTGATTGAAAAAGGAATTAAACGTCAGGAGCTCTTGTTTCTCACACAGGATGATCTGGAGGAATTATAATGCAGCCACAGGCATACCAGATGGGATATGACCGGGCCATCACGGTGTTCAGTCCGGACGGCCGCCTTTATCAGGTCGAGTACGCACGGGAAGCGGTCAAGCGGGGTACGACCGCGGTCGGAATAAAATGTAAAGACGGAATTGTGCTCATCGTTGACAAACGGGTGAGCTCACGGCTCCTCGAAGCATCATCGATTGAGAAGATCTTCGTCATCGACGAGCATATAGGGGTCGCCTCGTCAGGACTGGTCGGAGACGCCCGCGCCCTGGTAGACCGGGCACGAATCGAGTGCCAGATTAACCGGGTGACCTATGATGAGCGGATGGATGTGGAAGCCCTGGCGAAGAAGCTCTGCGACCACATGCAGACCTATACCCAGTTCGGCGGGGCCCGTCCCTACGGGACCGCCCTGCTGATTGCCGGTATCAGCGACGGCGAATTCCGTCTCTTTGAGACTGACCCGAGCGGGACCCTTCTCGAGTATAAGGCGACCGGAATCGGGATTGGCCGAAACGCAGTCATGAAGGTCTTTGAAGAGGAGTATACCTACGATGCTCCCTTGGAGGACGCCATTCTCCTGGGCCTGAAAGCCCTTCATGACGCCACCGAAGGGAAGTTCGATGTCAACACGGTTGAGATTGGCATTATCGAGACCCGGAAGCCCGAGTTCAGGAAGATGACCAAGGAAGAGGTCGCATCCTTCGTCGATAAATTCGAGAAGTAGGACGAAAGCATGATACCTCTCGAGAGAGCAGTGGTGGCACGGCTCGAGAGCCATGGGGAGAAATTCGAACTCCTGGTCGATCCCGACCTTGCGGTCAGGTACCGCCAGGGAGAGGCGATCGATCTCGAGGATATGGTGGCTGTGCTCTCCATCTTTGAGAATTCTTCCCGGGGAACCAGATCATCCGATGAGGCGCTCACCAAGGCTTTCACGTCCACCGATTTTGCCACCGTGGCGGACCGGATCATCCGGAAGGGGGAGATCCACCTCACGGCTGAACAACGCCGGCAGATGATTGCCGAGAAGAGAAAAAAGGTCATCACCTTTATCGCCCGGAATGCCATCAACCCCCAGACCGGTCTCCCGCATCCGCCTCAGCGGATTGAGATGGCGATGGACGAAGCCAAGGTCAATATCGACCTGTATAAAAATACCGAGGAACTGGTCAAGGAGACGGTAAAAGCGCTCCGCCCGCTCCTCCCTATCAAGTTCGAGGAAGTGCGTATTGCAGTGAAGATACCGCCCGATTTCGCCTCGAAAGCCTACGGGGAAATCCAGGCCGCAGCCCAGATGGAGAAGGAAGAGTGGCAGAAGGACGGGTCCTGGATATGCGTCGTCCGGATCCCGGCTGGAATCCAGGGAGAGTTCTATGACCTGATCAACCGCATCACCAGGGGGCAGGGAGAGGCGCGCATCCTCAATCAAGTATATTAACCGAGAGGACATAGTATAAGAGACAGATATCCGGGGCAGGTTCTATGGCACGAAAAACGCATAAGGCAAAGGGAAGAGTATCAGGAAGCTCCGGGCGTTTCGGCCCGAGATACGGCAGATTCGTCCGGAAGCGTGTGAACGAGATGGAGAAGATCTCCCGGGCAGCCCATCGCTGCCCCCGGTGCGACACCGTTGCGGTCAGGAGGGAGGGAACCGGCATATGGGGCTGCAGGAAGTGTGGCTTCAGGTTCGCCGGTGGTGCATACCAGCCGCAGACCCCGCAGCTTCGCATCGCGTTGCGCACCATCGATCGCGCTATCGGCAAGGAGGTCTGAGCAGGGTGGCAGGGTCCTACAAATGTGCCCGGTGCAAGTCCAAGGTCGAGATTGACGTCAATGTCCGCTGCCCGTACTGCGGTCACCGGATTCTCTTCAAGGAACGTGGCGCTGCAATCAAAGAGTTACATGCTCGATGACCATCGTCACCACGTCACGTAAACCCGTCCCTGAACTCCGGTCGCTTGCAAAGGACTTTGCATTTGCGGCAGGGTATCCCTATATCCTGCGGGGGAGGATGGGCCTCCCCGAGATAGACACCATCGATCCTGTTTCTTTTATTTTCTCATCCCGGGGAAAGGAGTTCTCTCTCCGCCTCGCGGACCATGGTAAAATTGTTGCAGATATCAGGATTCCGTCATGGAGCATGGAGGAGCGGGCTGACGAACGCCTGCCGGGGATTCTGATCGATGACCCATCTCTTTATGAGCGACTGGCGCCATATATACCGGTGAAATTGTCGGAAACAGGCAAAGAAGGGTGCCTCTTTGACGGCACCCGAAAACGCCGCTACCTGCTTCGACTGATGATCTATGAGGCATGAAGCGCTCTTCCGGTTCAGGTCGGACCAGGCCGAGGCGCTCTTCCGTGCGGTCAGCCCTGAAATGGAAGCTGAGGTCAACCCCCGCTCCCGTGCCGAATGCCTGCTTGAAAGGCCGGGCACCCTGGTGCTGAAGGTTCATGCCGAGGATGTTGCGGCGCTTCGGGCCTCACTCAATATGTGGCTCCGGCTGATTTCCGTGGCCCAGGAGATGCAGGATCTCGCTATCAATCAGGAGACAAATCCATGAGCAGTGCACTGTCACCCAAAGTCCAGAACCAGATCGCCATGCTGCAGCAGATGCAGCAGCAGATGCAGACCATCGGTGCCCAGAAGGCACAGTATGAGATGGCAGTCCGTGAGGCAAAACGGGCGACCGAGGAATTGAACGATGTTCCGGATGATGCCCCGGTCTTCATGAGCGTGGGAACGATCATGATGGAGAAGAAGAAGGAAGATGTGCTCAAGAACCTGACCGAGAAAGTCGAGACCCTCGAGCTCAGGATCAAATCGCTGGAGAAACAGGAGGGCATGCTCTCTGGTAAATTTGAGCAGCTCCAGGCCCAGATCAAACAGGCACTCGAGGGGAAACCCCAGAGCGCTTCCTGAAAAAAATTACTTTTCTTTTCCTGCCGGCTGGATCCGCTGCAGGAGGTTCAGGGCATTGATCATCGCTTCAGCGGAGGCAAGTACGATATCGTCTCCAGATCCGCTGGCCGAGAAGATGTGTCCCTGCACATCTTCAACAGAGATGTTCACGTGGCCGATGGCATCCGAGCCGCCGGAAATGGCCTCGATATTGAACTCTTTGAGCTGCACCTTTGCCGGGACGATGCCAAGGAGAGCCCGGAGCGCTGCATCGACAGGGCCGTTCCCGGTGCTGCTCGAGACCAGTTCCCTTCCGTAGTAGAGGGCTTTCACGCTTGCTGTGGGAATAACGTGGTTCCCGGTCATGATGGCGATATCCTGGAGCTCTATGGCCCGGGTACCGTTGCCGATGCCCATGACGCTCCCGGCGATCTCGTACAGGTCGGCGTCTGTCACCTTCTTTCCTTTCGTGGAAATGAATTTGACCTTCTCCACGATCCGGTCGAGCTCGCCGTCACTCGGGTTGAGGTGGACATCGCTCAGCATCTGGCGTACAGCGTGCCTGCCGACATGCTTGCCGAGGGAGAGTTTTCTCCGGTGACCGACCATTTCCGGGGTCATGATACCCGGCTCAAAGGTGGCGGCACAGGCGATCACCCCGTGGGAGTGGATACCACTCTCGTGGGAGAACGCATTGTCCCCTATCACCGGCTGGGTGGGAGGGATGGTGATGCCGGAGTACCGCGAGATCAGCCGGGAGGTCTCGAAGAGGTGCTCGGTCGCAATCCCGGTTTTTACCCCGTAGATGGATTCGAGGATCATGACCGTCTGGGAGATATCGGCATTCCCTGCCCTCTCGCCGAGCCCGTTCACCGTGACCTGGACCTGCGATGCGCCCGCCTCCACCGCGGTTGTGGTGTTTGCTACGGCAAGGCCGAAGTCGTTGTGGCAGTGCACATCCACAGGACAGTCCACCCCGGCAACGATCCGGGTGATGAGTTTCTTCATCGCCGTCGGGGTATAGACCCCCACGGTGTCGGGTACGTTGATGATGGTTGCCCCCGCATCTGCTGCGGCCCGGAAGACATCGATCAGGTACCCGGTCTCGGTCCTGGTGGCATCCATGGCAGAGAACATGCAGAGCTCACAGTGATCCCGCACGTAGGAGACAATCTCTCCGGTGATGGCAAGGACCTCTTCCGGTGTCTTTTTGATGGTGTGAACCCGCTGGACTTCCGAGGTCGGGATGAAGACATGGACCATGTCAACGCCGCAGTCGAGACAGACGTCCACATCCTCGGTCCGCGACCGTGCCAGACCGCAAATGACCGAATTGAGCCCGAGATCGGCGATGGCCTTCACCGTCTCCCGTTCTCCATCAGAGGAGGCAGGAAAACCAGCCTCGATGGCATGGACGCCCAGCAGAGAGAGCTGGCGTGCAATCTCAAGTTTCTGTTCAAAGGTAAATGATATACCGGGTGTCTGTTCACCGTCTCTCAGGGTGGTGTCAAAAACAGTAACGTGTGACTTTGCCTGGCTATCGGTGAAGAAAACGATCCCCCGCATCGGGTGTGCGAGTCATACATCTAATAAACGCGTTCATATTATAAAATAATGACCGAAATCGGCAATCCGGGGCATCACATCGATATGTTTAATAGCGTTATTACCCCTATATTATGAGCGCAAATCCCGCCTTAACTCAGCTTGGTAGAGTGCGCGGCTGTAGTATGATTTGCCGTAATCCAGGCAATTGCGCAGCTACCGCGATGTCCCCGGTTCGAATCCGGGAGGCGGGACCATTTGCAGCGAGTGCCCAGGTAGTGTAGTGGCCTATCATGTCGGCCTGTCACGCCGACGACTCGGATTCGAATTCCGACCTGGGCGTTCCGATCTTTTCATATTCTCTCTTTGATAAACGTTCACATGTCTGGTGTATAATCATCAAATTGATTACTTTTAAATACGGGGCTCTCGTATGATGCACTAGTAAGCACAGGTGGTGGTGAACAGTTGAAAAAATGGTCAAAACTGACAGTCATATGTATTCTAAGCCTCTCGATGCTGCTGCACATGCCGGTATCAGCTGCCATTCTCCCTCCACCGGCACTTGAGATTCAGGGCGTCAAAATCGTCACTTCTGTTGACGGGATCGGCAGTATAACGTACGACAGTGAACTCCAATGGTCGCTGTCAAACGAAATTCTGGGCGCAAACCTGTTCCCTGTAACCGATCCACAAAGCCCGAATGACTACATTTGGGTCATTGGAGAAGAACCACCATTGAATGACAATGGGGAAGTACAATCCCATATCACCTATTCCGAAGATACCCAGGCCAATATGGGGATCATTTCGTACCGGAAAACCAGTGAGGTGACCACAGAACCTCTGGCAGGAGCCCAGTACAATGTCTGGAACGAACGCATGATCACCTTCACCGGGATCGATGCAGGAACCCTCCTCTCGTCGGAGGACATGACGATGTATAATGTCGGGACCTGCACATTGCCGACTCTCTCCACCTGTCCGTTCCTCTGTTGTGATTGTATGGTGAATCCCGCCTTCTGCAGCAGGATTGAAACAGGTAGTAACCTCGACATGAGCAGGGTTGCAGCCTACCTTGCGGGAGGGTTCAGGAATGTCAATGAAGTTGGCGATTCCGAACCCTATCCACCGATTCCCTCCGTTGATGGACCCGCTCTGGCGAAGTACACTGTCCAGGTCACCGAGATGGGGCAGGGGAAGCCGTCGTTCGGCACCGTCTCTACGTATCTCAAAATCAGTGAACTCGACTCGGATGCCGATCCATCCAATCCTTCAGGGATCGATCCCCAGAAGGACCTGATGCAGCGCATGGAAGTCAGCGAGATCAGGAGTATCAAGGGCGATATTGACCTGTTTGATTACCATATAACTTATGAATCAAAAATTAGCCAGGACAGCTGTTGTGGTTCATAAAATCTGACTGAATTAAAAAATCTTTTTTATTATTTTCTTTCAAGGCGGCTCAGGGCACCTTCACATGCGATCTGAATCATCGTATCAGCATCATGACGTGATCGCGAGATAGGACCAATAGCACGTTTATCCCCGATTCTCCCGAGCGACCAGATTGAGAGCATCCTGACGTTGTGGTCGTCATCGTACAGCCGCAACAGCAGAGGTTCCACCGCATCATTCCCGTGGCTACCTAAAGCCCGTGCCGCTCTCCACCGCATCTCGATCTCCTGGTGACGGAGAAGCCTTAGCAACTCATCCATCGGCAGGTTTTCAACGTCCTGGTATGGCATATGATTCCCTTCCCGCACCATGGTGCATGTTAGCACTGTGCATGATAAATTATGAAGTATTAAAGGTATGCCTGATGGATATTCACCGGTCGATCGTCGCCATGGATTACTGACAGGAATGCCAAATCCGGGTCAATGATCGCCTGAAATCCCGAGGAACGACGTGGACCCCGAATCCCACAGAAGATATTTTTCCGTAAAATTATGAGGAGAATGGAGTTATTTTATTGATAAATCTATCTAATAATGTCAGATCACAAAAAAAAACGCATATCATCATTTTCCATAGATATAAACTTAATATTGCTATACACAATTGGCTATCGACAGGATAAAGGCACGATACGTAATACTTGCGGTGAAGGAGTGTTCAGTGAACGACAGAGATGTATCAGGTTCAACCACCTGCCCGGTCTTCGGGGTCAGGAGCGGAGGTCCCATCATCGGTCTCGGAATTCTTCTGATCCTCTTCGGGCTCATCCCACTGGTGATAGGAGCGGTTTCGCTTCCCATTCCGGTTATCGTGGTATTCATCGGCTTCGGGGTCTTCCTTATCTGGACAGGTCTGACAAAATGAAGCGGTCCTGATCAGATCATCCAGATTTATCGATCCAGGGATCGAACCTCATGAGCATGAGTAACCTCCCTGATACCGATATGCTCATGGGAGAAGCGGTAAAAGGCTTGGCCACCCGTGCCCTGATTGCCGATGATCCGCTTACCCGGAAACATGCCATCTACATGTTGTCGATGACGGGGAATCCGGCATGTGCTGACCTCTTCATCAGAGCTCTCCACGATCCTGAAAAGGCGGTCAGGTTCCAGGCTATGTGTGCACTGGTCGGAATCGGGAAACCGGCATCCCGACGACTGATCGAACTGCTTCGTGATCCTGACTGGAAAATCCGGTACCGGGCAGCCGAAGCACTGGGAATGATAGAGGACAAGAGAGCAGTTGGCCCACTGATCGGGCTGTTATCGGACGAGAAGGATCATGTCCGGTATATGGCAGCGAAGAGCCTGGGGATGCTGAAAGATCTGTCCGCCGGATTGGGGGGGAGGCTCTGGCAATAATTTCTAAAAAATGATTATAATGACTATTAAATTCTAAAATCTGTCTCACTATTTCGTAGCACCATAACCTTTATCCGGAGAGCAGTCTACCCACACAGTATCAGAGTTATCCCCGGAGGAACACGTATCGGGGATAAGTTTCTGGAGGTGCTGTCTATGTCGAAATACGGGTTGTCAGGTTTAATTATTCTTATTGCCGTCGGAATGATGGTGAGTGCTTCAAGTGCTGCCTATGTGTCAGGTTCTAAGTTTTACGATCATAATGGGGATGGCATTCTAAATAATGATGACTACTATCTCGAGGGTTGGACTATTTATCTGCAATGGCTGAATGGGACCAACGTTCCTGGAAAGGTGAATGTAACAGGTTCCAGTGGATTATACAACATCACGGATATTGATCCTAATTTTGATTATTATATCAAGGAAGTCGTGAAACCAGGATGGATAAATAGTACCCCGACGATGTATTACGTTTCTTTTCTCACGTGTGCGGGTGATAATGGAGCCAACGAGTTCTTCGCGACCAGAGATATGATGAATGACCACATGGGACCCAATAATCAGACACTCTTTGGTTATAATGCAAGAATCGGGAACCGGGTCGCCACAAACGCGGAAAACGAGACCAAAATCTGCTCTTGGCCACAAAATACCTGGAATTCAGGGCAATCATCAGATAGTTTAAGTCCTACTGGGGATTACAACTGGGTTAATAATTCATTTACTCCGTTTAATGCCTCATATACACCCGGGATTCCGCCCATTGCCCGATGGGATGTTAATGGGACTGTTGTTGTCAATACTTCACCCTTCCCGAACCGCCCCAATGCGGTCCCCATCCGGGATATAGTGATCCGTCTCGATATTGCCACTAAACCGTCTGCACTTGCTGTTTGTGTGCAGAATTTAACCCTGACCCAAGGGTCAATCGTGTACAACATACAGGAACCACAACCTATCTGTATATCCAAACCAGACTCGGGTGATCTGTATTTTGTTTTACGGGCAAGCAATATTCTGATCGCCAATGGTGGAACAGACATTGCCACAGGCGGATTCAACCTGACCGGAAATGTCAGTTTAACTTGGGCCGCGGGTAGTCCGCCAGTTCAGGACAATGAATTGAAAATGGATATTATTGTGGGTCGGTACGATTGTTCGTACGTAAACAGCAGGAATTTCCAATTTGGCAACTATCAGAACGGTATAGTGTATGGATACAAGAATGATACAGCTGGTAACTATCTGAATAATTGGGAGATCAGTCTGAAAAATTACACCCATGGAACGCCGGTACTATTGAACTATACTCACACAGACCCGATAGCCGGCATGGGATACTATAATTTCAGCAGAATTGAATTCGGCCAGTACTGGGTGAATGAGACGCTTGTTGATGGGTACACAAACATCACGCCAAAGAGCGTCCTCATTACAGTAGGACCAACTCCGGTGCGGGTGGATTTCACAAATGCCCGGGGATATTGCATCAACGGGACGAAGACGAACTGCACGAGTGGATTTGTTGACGGCTGGAAGATGACGGTCTACAACGAGACGAGCGATCTGGAGGTCGGCAACGACACCACGGATGCGAACGGATACTATGAAATCTGCGGCCTTGTACCTGGTGATTACTGGATTTGTGAAGAAGACCGGCCGGGATGGACGAACCTCACGGATGCCTGCTGGAACTTCACGATCGTTGATGGCAATGTTACGTTTAACGTCCAGAACGCGGAGTTGCTGTGCATCAACGGGACCAAGTATAAAGACCAGGAATACGGCGAAGTTCTGGCAGGCTTCACTATCCGGGTAAAGGATGAAAGCGGGGCTGAGGTCGGGTCTAATACCACGGACCAGTATGGGAACTACGAGATCTGCGGTCTGCTGCCATATACAACCTATACTGTCTGTGAGGATCCCGAGCCCGGGTATGTAAATATCTCACCATCGTGTCTCGAGGTCCCGCTCTATTGTGGAAATGTGACCAATGTAAACTTCGTGAACCGGCTGGCCGCCTACTGCATCAACGGGACGAAGACGAACTGCAGCGGTCAATCGAATGACGGATGTCCGCTCGACGGCTGGAAGATGACGGTCTATAATGAGACGACCGATCTGGAGGTCGGGAACGATACCACGGATATCGATGGGTACTACGAGATCTGCGGACTCGCAACGGGAGACTATTGGATTTGCGAAGAGGAGCGTTTGGGCTTCACGAACCTGACCCCTGCCTGCTGGAACTTCACGATCGTGGACGGCAATGTGACGTTTGACATCCGGAACGCGGAATTGACGTGTATTGATGGTCATAAGTATAACAGGGCAACCAGGCAGGGAATACAAGACTGGAACATCACGGTTCAAAACACGACGACTGGATTGATTGTCGGATGGAACAAGACCGATGATACCGGATATTTCAGGATTTGTAACCTGACACCGGGATACAACTATACCGTATGCGAAGAGGCACAGGATGGGTGGACGAGCGATAGTCCGACCTGTGTCGATGTGACCGAACTGGGATGTTTTGGAGCGTCAGGGATTGAATTTTGGAACATTCCTCAGGCTAGCTACTGCATCAACGGGACGAAGATCGAGTCCTGTTCACGGGCAGGAATTGATGGCTGGAAGATGACGGTCTACAATGAGACGAGCGGTCTGGAGGTCGCTAACAATACAACCAATCAGCTCGGGTATTATGAAATCTGTGGATTACTACCGGGCGATTACTGGATTTGCGAAGAGGAGAAGGACGGATATGTTAATGTAAGCGAAGTCTGTTGGAATTTCACGGTTCTCGATGGCAACGTAACCCATGATTTCGAGAATACGAAGTTGCTATGCATCAACGGAACGAAGCATTTGAACGATCAAAGCGGAACAGGTCTGCCCGGTTTCACCATCCGAGTAATGGATGGAGATTTTGAAGTCGGGTCCAACACCACGGATAGTAACGGGTACTATGAAATCTGCGGTCTGCTGCCATCGGTAACGTATACCGTCTGCGAAGATTCCAAACCCGGCTATGAGAACGTATCACCGTCATGTGTTGACGTCACGCTCGAATGCGACAATGAGACGGTGAACTTCGTGAACCGGCTGACACAACTGCTCTGTATCAGCGGATACAAGCGGACCAGTGGTGGCGTTGTCCTCTCCGGGTGGAATATCACCCTGACCAACAGTTCGTATACCACTT
>JAAEES010000032.1 GCA_013415575.1 Methanomicrobiales archaeon
GATGTGGAGAGACAGAAATCCCATATTATGAACCAGGAAGTTTCTGCCGCGAACCTTGTGGTGAAGCGGCAGCTCCTGAACACCCAGAAAGACCTCCTTGATCAGGTCTATTCTGTTGCCCTCTCCTCCATTGCCAGGCTGCCTGAAGATGTTCATAGGGATGTACTGAAAAGTCTCCTTTCGAAGGCCAAAGCAGAGATCCCTGAAGGCATTGTCCACTGCAACGGGCGGGACAGTGAAACCCTTAACCGGATTCTTGCCGGCGATACCACCCTGAAAGGGTACGTCGCGGGAAAAACCGTTGAGATCGAAGGCGGAATCATCATCGAAAGTACAAACGGTGAGATCCAGATCGATTATAGTTACCGGACATTCCTCGACGAAATCTGGGAGACAGGATTTAAGGATGCATCTGAAATCCTGTTCGGCTAAGGTGATCGAGGATGGTTAAATTCAGTGCCGGGCCGGTGCCATACGTCTACGTATGCACGAGAATGCGGGTCAGGAAATCAAAACTTATCCCGAGGGAAGACTATCTCAGGCTGCTCAATATGAGCATTCCCGAAATTACCCGTTTTATCGAAGAGACCCAGTATAAAAAAGAGATAGATGAGCTCGCCTCATCGTTCCATGGGATAGATCTCCTGGAACTGGCTCTTTCCTGGAACCTGGCCAAGGAATACCAGAGCATCCAGGATATCACCCCCGGAGTGCTCAAGCGATTTACCCAGTCGTATCTCAGAAAGTGGGATATCCAGAATATACTCACCATCTTCAGGGGAAAAGCACAGGGGATGAAAACAGGCAAAATCAGAGAGATTCTTGTCCCCGGCGGCGAACTTGATAAAGTATTTCTCGACAGGCTGCTGAAGGAAGACTCCCTGGAAAAGATAGTAGAAGCCCTCAGGGGTCAATCGATATATCCTGTCATTGCAGCAGGGATCACCACAGCGATTGAAGAGGAGTCCTTTGCGAAGATTGAAAACGCTCTCTACAAGCAGTTCTATGAAAATCTCCTTTCTGAGGCGACGAGTGGATTTAAAGGAGGCAGACAGTTCCTTGAGTACATCCTTCTGGATATTGATATGATCAATATCAGGAACATGTTCAGGCTTCGGGCAGATAAATTGCCGGAAGACGCCAGCACGATGGTGATACCAGGAGGGAGGTTCTCAATTCAGGATTTCCAGGATCTCGTCAGCATCGAGGACGAAAAAAGTTTCATTGATGCCCTGAAATCAAAAGTGACATTAAAACCACTTCTAGTACTCCTCGATGCGATGACTGGTGAGAGATCCCTCCGTGAGATCGAGATTGATTTGATCAAAGTGCAGCTCGCCCAGATGGAGTCTTTTTCAAAGATGAAACCATTCTCAATCCATCCCATCCTCACCTACCTTGAGAAAAAGAAGTATGAGATTTTCAATCTCCGGGCGATCGCCAGGGGGAAGGAAGTCAATCTTCCAACTGACCGGATTCGCGGATACCTGGTGATGTAACATGGAGATAGCGGTTGTCGGCAGCAGTGATTTCGTTCTCGGTTTCAGGCTTGCTGGGGTCAGACGGACCTATGCAGCCGAATCGGACGAGAAACTTGTCGAATACATTACCAGGGTTCTTGACGACGGCACAATTGGAATTCTCGTCCTGCAGAGCAAGGACATGAACAGGATCCCGCGGCGTCTCCAGAACACGCTCGAAAATTCGGTAAAACCGACGGTCATTGCAGTCGGTGCCGAGGAGGGGGGATTGTCCATGAGGGAGAGAATAAAGCGATCAGTGGGTGTTGATCTGTGGAAGTAAAAGAGAAGAAAGAAAAAGGCCAGGAAGGAGTCCTCAGGAGGATTGCCGGCCCTGTCGTCACTGCGGTCAATATTGATGCGCATATGTATGATGTGGTGAAGGTCGGCCATGAGGAGCTGATGGGAGAGGTCATCAAGATCCAGGGTGATGAGACCATCATCCAGGTCTACGAAGATACCTCAGGGATCAGACCCGGAGAACCCGTGACCAACACGGGGCTTTCTCTCGCCGTGGAGCTCGGTCCGGGACTCCTGACCAGTATTTATGACGGGATACAGAGGCCCCTGTCCGTACTAGTGGACAAGATGGGAGATTTCATCCAGCGGGGGGTCTCCGCACCCGGGCTTGATCACCAGAAGAAATGGGAATTCAGGCCCCTTGTAAAGGAAGGAGACAAGGTATCTCCCGGCACAATCATCGGGGAGGTCCAGGAGACGAACATCGTCCACCGGATCCTTGTTCCGCCAAATGTGCAGGGAGGAACCGTAAAGAGTATCAAAACGGGATCTTTCACCGTTGAGGAGATCGTCTGCACTCTCGATACGGGGACACAACTCGCGATGATGCAGAAGTGGCCGGTCCGTGTACCACGCCCGGTCACGGAGAAGATGAACCCAACCATCCCGCTCATCACCGGGCAGCGGATCCTCGACGGCCTGTTTCCGATTGCCAAGGGAGGCACCGCCGCGATTCCCGGTCCGTTCGGGAGCGGAAAGACGGTCACCCAGCAGCAGCTCGCCAAGTGGAGTGACGCGGAGATCGTGGTCTACATCGGCTGCGGAGAACGTGGAAACGAGATGACCGAGGTGCTGACCGAATTTCCGGAACTCGAGGATCCCAAGACCGGAAAGCCACTCATGGAGAGGACGGTGCTTATCGCAAACACGAGCAACATGCCGGTCGCTGCCCGTGAAGCATCGGTATACACCGGCATCACCATCGCCGAATATTTCCGCGATATGGGGTATGACGTCTCGCTGATGGCAGACTCAACCTCCCGGTGGGCAGAGGCGATGAGGGAGATATCATCCCGGCTGGAAGAGATGCCTGGAGAAGAGGGGTACCCGGCATACCTTGCCGCCCGGCTCTCGGAGTTCTATGAGCGGGCTGGCCTGGTCAGGACCCTCTCCGGGAATAACGGGTCGGTCTCGGTCATCGGTGCTGTATCCCCGCCCGGAGGAGATTTCTCCGAGCCGGTCACCCAGAACACGCTTCGTATCGTGAAGGTCTTCTGGGCACTGGATGCAAAACTGTCCCAGCGCCGGCACTTCCCGGCCATCAACTGGCTCAATTCGTACTCGCTCTACCTCGACACGCTCCATGACTGGTATGACAAGGAAGTCTCGCCTGAATGGAACGTGCTCCGGTCCTGGGCTATGGAGGTTCTCCAGAAAGAGGCCGAACTCCAGGAGATCGTCCAGCTGGTCGGATCTGATGCCCTCCCCGAGGCAGAGCAGCTGACCATCGAGATCGCACGGATGATCCGTGAGATATTCCTGCAGCAGAATGCGTATGACGCGGTTGATACATTCTGTGACATGGCAAAACAGTACGACATGATGAAAGCGATCAAGGGTTTTGCAGACCTCGCCTATGGAGCACAGACTGCAGGGGTGTCCCCGGCGCAGATCATCTCCATCAAATCCAAGAACGATCTGCCCCAGATCAAGTTCATCAAGGACTACAGGCCTGAGCTGGAACGGATCCAGAAGAGTATGGATAGTGAAATCAATATCCTGAGGTCGTCGGCATGAAGGAGTATCGAACGATATCAAAGATCGCCGGCCCCCTGGTCTTTGTCGAGAAGACTGAACCCGTCGGATACGGTGAACTCGTAAATATCGTACTGTTTGACGGAACCATCAAGCGCGGCCAGGTCCTGGACACGAGTGACGACCTGGTGGTCGTTCAGGTCTTCGAGACCACGGCAGGTATCGGCAAGGACAGCGGGATCCGGTTCCTGGGAGAGACCATCAAGATGCCGGTCGGAAAGGAGATGCTCGGCCGTATCCTTTCAGGAGGGGGAAAACCTATCGACGGTGGCCCGGAAATCATGCCTGAAAAGAGGCTCGATATCACCGGTGCTGCGATCAATCCCTATGCCAGGGCATCGCCTGAGGAGTTCATCCAGACAGGGATCTCCACAATTGACGGAACAAACACCCTGGTCCGGGGACAGAAACTTCCGATCTTCTCCGGTGCAGGACTGCCCCACAACAACATTGCCCTCCAGATCGCGCGACAATCAAAGGTGCTCGGCTCGCAGGAGGCCTTTGCCGTTGTATTTGCTGCGATGGGCATCACGAAAGAAGAAGCCAACCACTTCATGCATGACTTTGAGCGGACCGGAGCTCTTGAACGGGCGGTTGTCTTCCTCAACCTCGCCGATGACCCCGCAGTCGAGCGTATCATCACTCCGCGCCTTGCCCTGACCACTGCCGAGTACCTTGCATTTGAACTCGACATGCACGTACTGGTCATCCTGACTGACATGACCAACTACTGTGAGGCTCTCCGTCAGATAGGGGCTGCCCGGGAAGAGGTGCCGGGCCGGAGAGGATATCCGGGGTACATGTACACTGATCTTGCCGGTATCTACGAGCGGGCAGGGATCATCAAGGGCAAGAAGGGCTCGATTACGCAGTTCCCGATCCTCACGATGCCGGGTGATGATATCACCCACCCGATCCCGGATCTGACAGGATACATTACAGAAGGACAGATTGTGGTCTCACGTGAGCTCCACAGGAAGGGCATTTATCCACCAATCAATGTTCTTCCGTCTCTCTCCCGTCTGATGAACCTTGGTATCGGGAAAGAGCACACCCGTGAGGACCACAAGAAGGTCTCAGACCAGCTCTATGCCGCCTATGCCGAAGGAAACGATCTCCGGGGCCTGGTTGCTATCGTCGGAAAAGATGCGCTTTCAGAGCGCGACAGGATGTTTCTTGAGTTTGCTGACCTGTTTGAGAACCGGTTCGTCCGCCAGGGATACAATGAGGATCGATCGATCTTCGAGACGCTCGATGGTGGATGGAATCTCCTTGCAACACTCCCGGTCGAGCAGCTTGTCCGTATCGACCGTGACCTGATAAACAAGTATCACCCAAAGTTCAGACAGGAAGCAAAGGAACAGGGGTAATGGGACATGGCACTGCGCGATATCAAGCCCACACGATCGGAACTCATCAACCTGAAACGGCGGATAGCACTGTCAGAGCGTGGGTATAAGATCCTCAAGATGAAGCGCGATGGCCTGATCATAGAATTTTTCAAGGTACTCGAAACGGCGAAAGACAGCCAGAGCGATCTCCTGGACAAGTACGAGCGTGCCATTCAGATGATAGCCTTTGCAAACACTGTTGAAGGGACGATCGGGGTAAAATCGGCAGCATTCTCTGTCCAGGAGGTCCCTGATATCACGCTTGCAAGCAAGAATATCATGGGCGTGGTTGTTCCCGAGATAGAGTCTTCAAAAGTGAAAAAGAGTCTTGTTGACCGCGGTTACGGTCTCCTGGGGACTACCTCGGTTATCGACGAGGCAGCATCGTCCTATGAAGACCTGGTGGAGTCAATTATCGAGAGTGCCGAGATCGAGACTACCATGAAGAAGCTCCTGGATGAGATCGAGTCCACGAAACGACGGGTGAACGCCCTGGAGTTCAAGGTGATTCCGGAACTCACCGAAGCGCGTGATTTTATCAAGATGCGGCTTGATGAGATGGAGCGGGAAGAGCTTTTCAGGCTGAAGAAAATAAAGGCCAGGAACATGTGATCCGGGAGGAAGAGGTATGGTGAAGATTGGACGGCTGAGCGAGACGCCGTATGCGGGAAAAACGGTCCTGCTGAGGCTTGATTTAAACTCCCCCATCGATCCCTCCTCCCTCACCATTCTTGACGACAAACGGTTCAGGGAGCATGTTCCTACGGTTCAGGCTCTGATAGAATCTCGGCTGGTGATCCTGACCCACCAGAGTCGGCCGGGAAAGAAGGACTTCACCACTCTCGAGGGCCACGCCGAGAAGCTCGAATATCTTATCGGACGTCCTGTCCGCTACATCGACGACATCTTCGGACGGTGCGCCCGGGAATCGGTCCGGTCACTACGCCCCGGGGATGTCCTGATGCTCGAGAACGTCCGGTTCAATGCCGAGGAGAACCTCACGGCAAAGTCGGAAGAAGCCGCCAAGTTCCATATCGTCCGGAATCTGGCGTCGTTCGGTGATCTCTTTGTGAATGACGCGTTCGGCACTGCACACAGGTCACAACCGACCATGGTCGGTCTGCCGATGATCATGCGATCCGTCGCCGGACTCCTGATGGAGAAAGAGGTGCTTACGCTTTCCCGGGTCTTTGAGAACGCACCCCGGCCGATTTGTGTTGTTCTCGGGGGTACCAAGGCCGACGATTCGATCGCTGTCGCATCACACATGCTTGAACACCGGATTGCAGACCAGGTGATTGTGACCGGGGTTATCGCCAACATATTCCTCTCCGCAGGGGGTTACGATATCGGACAGCCCTCCCTGCAGCTCATCCACCAGCTGAAATACGACAAGGAAATCAGGGTTGCCCAGGAGCTCCTGAAGAAGTATCCCGACAAGATCATCCTTCCGGAATGGGTGGCGGTCAGGGAAGGCGGTATCCGGACCGAATACCGGGTCACGGCAATTCCCAAGGATGCTCCCATCCTCGATCTCGGGATGGATTCCGTGCTGGTTCTGGCTGAGCGCATCAGAACTGCGGGAACGGTCGTCTTCAACGGCCCTGCCGGTGTCTTCGAAGATGCTGATTTTGCCACCGGTACGTATGAACTCCTGAAGGCCGCTTCAGAGGCCCAGTTCTCGATTATCGGCGGGGGTCACACCGCCGCAGTCGCGGATAAGCTGGGAATCGAGGATGATTTCAGCCATATATCTACCGGCGGCGGGGCCTGTATCGAGTTCCTGACCGGGAAGAAGCTCCCGGCTGTGGCTGCCCTCGAGCGATCAAAAGAGTTGTTCGGGTAAAGAGAAGATTTTGTTTTCTGTACGGGAATGATCCCGCACGTCCTTATTTTCCACTCGTCCGCATCTTCAATGATGGCAGCAGCTTCAGTGAAGGAATACGGGTTGATGTGCCCATCAGACCTGGCACAGGTGCGGGCATTCCGCTCTCCCTGTTCTTCGAACGAAGGAGGTTATACACCGCAGCTGAAAACAGCATCGCCGTGACGAGGAAGAGGAAGAGCCCGAAGAGCAGGGTGATACCCCCAATCAGCATAATCCTCACTGGCTGGAATACCATGTATCCGCCGATGATGTAGAGTGGCCAGTAGAAAATCACCGAGATTCTGGTAAACTCCACCGGGCTCCAGAGGCTCCTATCCCGTTCCCCTTCGTTGCTCACCGGGAACCTGTCAATCATAACCCCCAGGCGGAGCAGCACGGCCGTGAGCATGAGGCTGACAACCGCTCCGATGATGATACCAATGATAAAAAGTTCTTCCATGATCATCCCTGAAGTGTTATTCGGTTGAAAAATATATAAAGTATTCTTTAAGTAATACCTATAGAATTCTTCTCCTTTCGGAATTCCATAAGTAATACAGGCGATTTTAATAGTTTTTATATACTTTCATTGTCTATTTATGAGAGGATGGCTGAGAAGGGGACAGCACAAGGGGGAGGAAGGGTCGCAATTTCTTACAAAATGCCGCCCAATGTATATGAAAAGGTTTATAATCTTGTTTATGAGGAGAAACGGTTTTCCACCGTTTCCGACTGTATCACCCAAGCTTTAATATACTTTATCGATAATCAAAACGATGTGGGACAATTCAAAGAGAATCTCCAGGACTACCTCGCATCCGACGAAGGTAAGGACTTCATGAAGAAGATGATGAAGGAGCTTCTCGTAGATGTTCTGACGGTCCAGCAGCAGAGTATGACCGCTCAGACCAGAAAATAATTCATAAGGATTCTTTTTGGGTTTCTTTTCCGTCATATCGTTCCTGCCGGATTCCGGTGACGGTATCCCCGGTCTCTTCCGCCAGGTTCTTGCATGCGGGAGATAAGATCAGGATAAAGGAGCAGCTATGGAAACCGGACAACCACCGATGCGGAACGAGCACCTGATCCGGGTGGCACGAGGGATCGTGCCCGCCGATATCCTCTTTTCCAACGCCGAACGCTTCAACCCGATCACTGGTGCCTGGGAACCGGGAGATTTTGCGGTTGCCGACGGGGTGGTAGTCGGCTCGGGATCATTCCGGGCGAAGACCGAACTGAATCTGAAGAACCGGAGGGTCATTCCCGGGCTGATCGATGCCCACGTGCACATCGAGAGCTCCCTCCTCTGCCCGCCTGAATTTGCACGACTGGTGTCCGCCCACGGTACCACCACGGTCATCGCAGATCCCCACGAGATTGCCAATGTCTGCGGTGCCGACGGCATCTCATTCATGCTGTCATTCCGGGAGAAGCTGCCCCTCGATATGTTTGTCATGCTGCCATCCTGCGTCCCGGCAACACCCCTCGACATCGGAGGGGCGGTCCTGGATGCCGCAGATCTGGCGCCATTCCGGGATCAGGACGGGGTGCTCGGTCTGGGAGAGATGATGAATGTCCCTGGTGTGCTGGCCGCCGATCCCCGGGTCATGGAGAAGCTGGACCTCTTTCCTCTTGTCGACGGGCACGCCCCCCTCCTTTCCGGAAAGGATCTCGCTGCCTACATCATCGCCGGAATCCAGAGCGACCACGAAAGCACCGGGCTCGCAGAGGCGGAAGAGAAACTCTCGCAGGGCATGTTCCTTTTCATCAGGGAAGGTTCGACCGAGAAGAATATCGGCGCCATCGCCCCGCTCATTTCCCGCCTGACCTGTCCCCGCCTCTCGTTTGCGACCGACGACCGGCACGTGGATATGCTGGCAGATGAAGGGCACATCGATGACTGCATCAGGAAGGCACTCGCCTCGGGTGTTGAGCTTGAATCCGCCCTCAGGATGGCGACCCTCTCTCCTGCCGAGCGTTTCAGGCTGGATGACCGGGGAGCGCTCGTCCCCGGCCGGATTGCTGATTTCTGCCTTCTTGCCCCCGGCAGCACGTTCGCGGTCGAGAAGACGTTTAAGAGGGGCAGACCGGTCATGGCGGAACGGGGGGAACCCTGCAGTCCGGTTCCGGGTAATTTCCGATGCGTGGCTCCGCAGCCCGCCGATATCACCCTCGGCGGATCCGGGCGTGCCAGCGTCATCGGGCTCATCCCCCACCAGATCGTGACCGAACATCTGACCGTTCCGATAGAGTCC
>JAAEES010000191.1 GCA_013415575.1 Methanomicrobiales archaeon
TCCAGTATTACCGCGATCCCTCGAAGATAATGGAGACCGTGCGAGCCGACCTCTACCCGACGGACTGACCCTGATGAACAGTATCCAGCGACTGGCCTTCAGGCTGTTTGGAACCTACGCGGCAAAGAAGCGGAATAAGTACGCGGATCTCCGGAATGCGCTCCTGACCGCGAGGATGAAGGTACCGTTCGAGGTCTACCTCTCCACTGCGTATCTCGGGGCCGTCATCATCGGGATCCTCGCCGCAGTACTCCTCGGGTTCTTCACCTGGGCATTCAACATCCCCGGAATGATCACCTACCATGGTGCAGCCCCTGAATTCATCATCTCTCTCTCCCAGCACGCCCTGATTCTCGGCACCATTCTTGCCACTATCATATCCTTCGCTGTAATCGGGGGAATCACCTTCGTGGTATTTCTCCTCTACCCGGCATATGTGGCCGGGAACCGGAAGAGAAACATCGATGCCTCCCTGCCCTATGCCATCAACTACGTCACCGCTATGTCTACGGCAGGAATTCCGCCGGCTGAGATCTTCCGCCAGCTCGGGAGCAGCACCATCTACGGCGAGAGCGCAACCGAGGCGCGCTTCGTCGGCCTCGAGATCGACCTGTACGGGCGTGACCTGATCGATGCCCTCAGGCTGGTCTCCTCAACTACCCCGAGCTACCGGATGAAGGAATTTCTGCAGGGGGCGATGGGGTGTATCTCGAGCGGGAGCAACCTGACCGACTACTTCCGGACCAAGGCTGAGCAGTACGCCCTTGAGAACCGGCAGACCCAGAAAATGTTCCTCGAGACCCTCGGGCTCATTGCCGAATCCTACGTCACGGCAATGGTTGCCGGACCCCTCTTCATGATCATCCTCCAGTCAATCATGTCCATTCTCTCGAGGCAGGCGCAACCCCTCTTCCTCTTTATCATTATCTACCTGATCATCCCGTTCGGGAGCATCGGCTTCGTGATCCTCATCAGTTCAATGACACCGGAGAGCTGACCATGGCGCTCAAAGATCTCTTCCCCGGAACATCAAAGGCAGAAAAGACAGAACAAGCAGGGCCGCCGCAACCCCTTCCTGATACGGCTGCACCGGCCGATCAGAAGGTGGGACGGGTGGAAGCCCTTTCCCTCCTCCTGAAGAAGGAGAAACCGCCAAAAGTCGAGCTCGGAGAGCGGGAAAAGGCGGAGTTTGAGCATGAACAGGACGTTATAGTTAAGAAGATTGAGAAGTACCGGGCATCCGAGCATGGGTTCGGCCGTCTCATGAAGCACCCGGTCAAAGTCCTGACCGAACAGCCGATCAACACCCTCTACGTGACGATACCGGCTGCGATCCTCTTCTTCCTGATTGGCACGGCCATTGTCATCCGGGATAACGGCGTATCGGCCATTTATACGTCGACGTCGATCGACGACCTCCTCATCTTCGCATTCCTCATTGCTACCGTCCCCCTCGCAATTCTCGATTTCCGGGAGATGTCCCGGAGGCGGCACATTGAAGAGGCCCTCCCGAACTTCTTCCGTGATCTTGCCGGGATGAACGATTCGGGCATGACCCTGCCGAATGCCGTCCACCTCGTCTCGCAGGCCGATTACTCCACTCTCACGCCCTATGTCAAGAGGCTCGATAACGAGATGTCCTGGAATGTTACTTTCATCGATGCCATCCAGCGATTCCGCGTACGTCTTGCAACACCGCTCACCGACCGGAGCATCGACCTGATCGGCAAGGCCAGCAAGGCTGGTGGCGATGTGAGCGAAGTTCTCCGGGCAGCGGCAAACGACAGCTACGAGTACATCACGCTCAGGACCGACCGCCGGAACAACATGCTGATCTATATCGTGATCGTGTTCATCGCCTTCCTGGTGTTCGTCTTTGTGATCTACATCCTGGTGACCACGTTCCTCTCGGTCATGGCCACTGCGGGGGCCGCGGCGGCCGGGACCTCCGCGGCAGCCTCATCATTCGGGGCGAATGTCGATCTCCCCCTCTACACCCGGTTATTCACCCATGCAGCCATACTGCAGGGGCTCTTCTCGGGTTTTGTGGCCGGCCAGATGGGCGAAGGGAGGGCCGTTGCCGGGCTGAAGTACTCGATCGTCATGGTCATCATCGCCTGGGCGATGTTCCGGTTCTTTGTCTGAACAGGGCGGAGGCGCGCTCCTCCCCGCCTACACCTGTTCACCTTGAGGACTGATTCGAGGGCTCTGTTCATGCGGGGGCAATGAACCGGATCCGTGAAGTTGCTTTCCGCCGGAACAAAAAAAAGAAGGGTAGGACCGGAGCGCTCACAGCACTCCCATATCCGAGAGTCGTGCCGGGAGGTACTCACGGGTCACGAAATCGAGCCCCTTGGCTGCAAAGGCCTGCTGTTCTGACTTGAGGTTGAGTTTGAGCTGGAGCTCGATCTGCTCCCGCCAGTATTCGGATGA
>JAAEES010000033.1 GCA_013415575.1 Methanomicrobiales archaeon
AACTGACATCCATGACCATATCGATCATGCCACGAACCGTTATGGACTGGTCGTAGCCCATGTCGGTGGTCTGAGCGGTTCCTTCACCGTTCCCTTCCATGATATCGGCATCAACATATGCGGTAGCTGAACCCTGGGCGTGGTCTTCATCTGTCTGGGCGCTTGGACTGATCTCAATCGAGTAGGTCAGTTCGACCGGCTCTTCTACAGATGCAGCAGTAGTCCTGGCAGAACTGTCAGAGACTACCTGCCCTTCATACAGGTTCATTTCGCTTCCGGCTGTTACCTGGTCATTTGTTGCCGGTAATATGGTTTCACTTTGCACGCCCCAGAAGCAGCAGCCCGACGGGCTTGTAGGATCAACATTTGCAGATGTCGACATCGAAGTTACCGTCGTTGATTCACTGGAGAACATGTTTCCTGCCGGGGATCCATCAGAACTTGCCGAAAAGTCTATGTACCGGCTTGTCTCGAGGTTGTTTGCAGGGTCGATCTGATTTCCGGTATCCACCTCGACATCTTTTTCATAGTAGACAGAACCTGAGGTCGCTATGGTGCGTTCCTGATAGATAATACAATTCACCCCTTCTCCACTCAGGTTGAGCGGGGGATTATCCTGTAAATCTTCATTTCCCTGGCACAGGGTCATATCAGTCCGGGCCCTCAGGCCTCCATCTGCATATGCTGATACTCCGACAAGGAGGGTTGAGGTCTCATCACTTGCCGGAATGGCCCGGGCAGCCTCAGCGGTACTGACCGATGAGACCAGTACGAGAGCAACAAATATCAATAACCAAATTTTTCGCTTCATTTCGCCACCTTGATTGTTATTCAACAAGGTTTTATTTTTTTATAGTATATATATTTTTTTGCCCGTTTTGGGAAAAGGAGCGCAATATACTCATGAGATCTGAAAATGAGGAATTTTCATGGATATAATCTTACAGGAACCCACTATAAAAAATTAGGAGAATGAGAAAATATATTCAAATGTATAGATAGAACCGGACATCGAGACACTCTGGCTGAAATCCATTGCAACACTTCCATTTTTAGATTGCTGCATGCTTTTAATTTGGGAGTATGCAGAAACAGAACCAAAAGACGGAATTTCGCCAGAAGACAGAGCTGAACCACTAGTACCGATTTTTTCCCCACTGATTAGTGAAAAGGCGCTTACGCTGCCTTTACTGGTGCTGTAGTCATTCAACACGGCCAATTTCGACGGGGATAACTGACTTGAGCTGGGGCCGCTTCCATAGGAGGATACCGTCACGGAGTAACCCGTAGCGGCAGCTGCGGGACCTATCAATGTCGCAACTATCAGAATCGTGAGTGATAGTCCAATAAGATATTTTCTGATTGCCATAATTCCTCCATTCTTAGTGTAATTCTCCCATATACGCATAAATACCTTCTCAGCTTGCGGTTTGATGATTGATCTTCAACCTTTCCTCATCCATTCCATGTATGCCTATACCCGCGATCCGGAGCGACTTTTCCATCCACAAACACCCTATGGTCCTCGATGACCGATCCAATCAGATGGATATCAATCCCTGCGATGGAAAGCATGGGCGCCGGGCATGTGAACAGCAGCTCGAAGTCTCCCCCGCCATACAGTGCATACCCCCGGCTCCCGGCGTGATCGACCCCTTCGATGAGCGGCAGCCGGGAGGAATCGATGGAAAAACCGAATTCATTTGCATCGAGTATATCATACAGTGATGCAACCAGCCCGTCACTGATGTCCATCATGGAACTGACCCCTGCTTGTGCCAGCAATCGACCCTCATCTACCTTGGGGACGGGTTCAAACAGGAATCGTTCATACTGCCGGTATCCCTCAAGTGCTGCCTGTGCCCGGCCAAGGGTGCCGGTAATACCGATGAGGTCTCCTGGCTCTGCCCCGGCTCTCCGCACAACCCGGTCTGCAAAGCCAATCCCCGAGCTTACGATGGTCAGCTCACGGTGTGAATCGAGATCGCCGCCGGCAAGGACCGCCCCGCAGCGCTCACAGCATGCCCGGCTACCTTCGAGGATCTGCCGTAACCGGCCGCTCCTGTCGAGGCCGACCGCCAGCAGAACGATTGCCGGGCGTGCACCCATGGCAGCAATATCACTCAGCGTCACGGCAGCGCTCATCCATCCGATCTGCCAGTCTGTCATTCCGGCGGGAAAATCGGTCTCTTCGTGCAGCATGTCGGTGGTGGCGACTATCAGTTCAGCTCTGCAGGGAAGAACGGCACAGTCATCAAGCGTGTGCTCTGTGCCGATAACTTCCCTCACCAGCTTCTTCAGCTCCCGCTCATCCACCTTTCTTCATCTCCTTGCCCCGTTCGGTGCGGTACTCCTTGAAGATGTCCACCAGGAGCTTCTCCTTCTTTTCCCGATCATACTCCTTCTGTCCTTCCTCCCAGGACCGGATCGCTTCATCCAGCCGGTCCCGGTCGGCATAAGCCATGTTCCCTTTCATGACCACTCCGGCCGATTCGGAACTCACCAGCGGGACGTCCGATTCCCGGAATATCGCCACGAGCTGGGGATCGATCCGGGTGGATTCCGCGGTCCTGACTACCAGGGCATCGATTCCGGTCTGGGCAAGGTCCCGGGCAGCGCTCTTTCCCCAGACATCAATCCTCGGCACGTAGAGGATATCTCCCTCACGAATCCCGAGTTCATCGGAAAGCGCCTTTACCCCTTCCCGGGTAAGGGTAGAGACGATCCTGACCGGGATCATCTTCTCATCAACCGGAACCTCTTCAAGGACCCTGATCTTCTCAATTCGTTTCCGGAGTTTCTGAGTGGTCCGCTCCTCCCTCCGGAGCCTCTTTTTCAGGCTGGCAATAATTGCCTCCCGTTTGGCGATATCCGCATCTTTCCTCATCTTCTGATCTTCGCGGGAGCGGATCCGTTTCATCCGGGACTGGAGGCGGATGATCTCGTGATCCTTTTTCCGGGCATCCTCCTGCAGTTCCCGGATTACCTCTTTCAGCCGTTTGACAGTCCCGTCGAGGATCCTGATCCGTTCGTCCCGTTTGACATCGATCTCAACCTTCGGGGCTTCGACCTCACGGGGTTTCTCCCTGCCCCGCAGGTCGGCAAGAACCTGTTCGAGAGACTGTCCCCTGACGATTCCTGCCCGGACCTCATCGAGATCGAACCCGGGCGGGACCCGCCGCAGGAGGTTTTGGAACTTGTTCCGGTGACTCCGGAAGGCATCGAGCGCCGCGGCCAGGGCGTCCCGTTCGTGGTCATTCTGGTAGGGGAAGGGGGAGGTCATCTCGAGCTTTGTTTCCACGCTCATGTCCTGCCGGGGGGAGTGGGCAATCCCGTTGAAGGCCCGCCGGATCTTCTCCACGGAAAACGGCATCTCATGGACATCGGAGGCGATGATCAGGGGTTTTCCCACCTTGTAGATGGCCTCGATCACGTCGGACATGGACATCTGGCGCGAACTCGTCAGGAACAAGAGGTTGCCATCCAGGTCGAGGGCTGCGATTGCCGTCGTCGTCCCGGGGTCGATTCCTACGATCAGGAACCGCGGTTTCCCGGAGAGTGGGCGGAACTTGATCCGCTCAAGACGTCTGCCGCTGATGCGCACCTGGACATCGGCTCCCCTATAGGTGCTGACCGGGATCTGGTCCCGGGGAGCATAGACGTCAAACGAGACCCGGCTGTTCCCGCCAAAGGCCCGGGTCTCCTTCTTCTGGTAGCGCAGACCCGCGGTAACGAGTGCCATCTCGATCTCACGTGCCTTCTGCTGCACCGCCCCGTGGATTTTCCTGACATACCGGTTCTGGCTCCATCCTCCCTTCCCGGGGGACCGGTGCCGGCTCACCACGATCTCGCTGGTATTCTCGAAGGCCAGCACTTCTGCACCCGCCCCGAGCGTTGCCACGCGGGCAATGGTCCGCGCCTCGTCATAGGGATTGAACCGGTCAAAGCTGATGTTGAAGCGGCTGGCCACCTTTCCGAGAGTCTCCTTGCGCTCCCCGCCGGTTACCTGGACCAGCCGCACCGCTGGCGGAAGTGCCTGCAGAAAGGCGTACAGATCATGTTGGTCGACGGCGATTTCCTGGAGACTGTCAACAGCAAGGATATCCGGGCGTTCTTCATTGAGGATCCGGAAGAGGCGAAATCCCGTCACCTCGGACTCCGAGACGATCTCTCCGTCCTCCAACTTCACCAGGGCATACATCGGGCGGCGTGAACGGGACCGCACCGAGCCTTTGATGATATCGATGCCGTACACCCTCATCCGGTAACCTCACCCAGGATCTCGTCAGCCGGAACCTCTATGCCAAACCTCCGGGAAAAGTAGCGGGTGATGTTCCCGAGGTCCCGCACCAGGAGTTCTGCCGCATTGGGGTGGTCGGTGCCGACCCACTGTGGCCAGTCGATGAGATAGATCCGGGAGCCGTCATGCATCACGTTGAACTCGGAGAGATCGGCATGGATGATCCCTTTCCCGTATGCGAGCCGGACATTTTCGAGAATCTCGGAGAGGACATCGCGAGGGGACTCGAGCGTGCACCGGTTGAGGGTGGCACCGGGAACAAACTCCATCACCACGGTGTGGCGGTTGATATCTACCGGGAGCGGAACGCTGACCGAAGGGTGGAGTGTCTGCAGCGCCTCATATTCGCGTTCAGCCGAGAGGCGGGAGGCGAAGATCCAGGGACAGTGCCCTTGGTCAGGCATATAGTCCCTGGTGACCCGGGCCGACTGGAAGGACCGCTGTCCTACGTGGTGAAACTTCAGCGCAAGCTCGGAGAGGCCGAGGGCTTCATAGACCACGGCCTCTTTCCCCTCCCCGATGAGCGTCCCGAGGGCCCGGACTGTTCCCTTCCTGGTGAGGGAGATGAGGGCTAATGCATCATAGCCCTGGAAGACCAGGGAGTACCCTTCGTAGGGAACGGCATCGAACCGCACCAGCCCCATCGCCATCAGGCGGCCGAGCCGGTAGGATACCTCCGATTCAGAGAGACCGATCGTTCTCCTGAGAATATCGAGCGGGACCCATCGATACCGCCGCATCAGGCGCTCCAGAATCATCAGGATGCGGATCTCATACCGGTGGAGCTCGCGGATATGGTCGGCTGAAATTCCCATGTATTCTACACAATTTATCTATACGGGAAATAAAGGTTGATCTGATTGCCAGATATCACCTGCAACATGTGCCGGCGTCCGGCCATCATCTTTCAGCGTTACTCAGGTCTCCATCTCTGCAGGACACACTTCGTGGCCGATTTTGAATCCAAGGCCAAACGTGCGATCCGGAAGCACCGCTGGATAACCCCGGGCGACCGGATCGGGGTCGCGATGAGCGGAGGGAAGGACAGCAGCGCCCTCCTCTACTTCCTCGTGAAACTGCTCGGGAAACGGCGTGATGTCAGCCTGGTTGCATTTACCATCGATGAAGGGATCGAAGGATACCGGGATTGCACCACTGCCCGGCATATTGCAGAAGAACTCGGGGTTGAGCACTTCTCTGCATCGTTTAGAGAGCATTTCGGGATAACCGTGGATGAGATCGTCAGAAAGAAAGGGGACCGCCTCTCCTGCTCGTTCTGCGGTGTACTGAGGAGGCAGCTCCTGAACAGGGTTGCGAAACATCAGGGTGTCACCCGGCTCGCTCTCGGATTCAACCTCGATGACGAAGCCCAGAGCGTGCTGATGAACGTACTTCGCGGTGATGCCGACCGGCTGCTCAGGCCAGCAGGTGGTGCAGAGGGTCTGGTTCCGCGTATTAAACCGTTCATGTACGTCCCTGAGCGGGAAGTGGCGCTCTACGCGCTTCTTCATGTTGAAGGATTCGAGATTGGACGGTGCCCGTACTCCCACAATGCACTCCGGGCTGATGTCAGGAACCTCCTGAATGACTATGCCTGGCGTCACCCGGCAACCCGCTACTCGCTGGTCAACCTTGGTGAACAGCTCTCATACCGGGGGACAGGTGATGTTCCTGCTTCCGGCATCTGCGACACCTGCGGCGAGCCGTTCATCGGGGAATGCAGGGCATGCCGGATGGTCTCGGAGGTGCTGCATGATCACTGCTAGGAGGGGGCTGTTCTGGCGGTTTTTCCACGCCTCCCGGCGGATGAAAATCGTCACCTATTTTCTCCTGTTTACTGCCCAGATCGTAGCCTATACCGCCATCTTCCACTATGCCTATCCCATTCTTGAGAAAAAATCCATCAGCTGGCCGACATCCCTCCTCTTTGTGCTCGAGACGGTTACCACCCTCGGATACGGGGAGCTCCTCCCCTTTGAAAACGAGATCACCATTCTCATCACCATCGTGATGCTGATCACCGGGGTCATTCTCATTTTCATGATCATCCCCCTGCTCCTCGTACCGTACCTGAGTTCCCTCTTCCAGTGGGCGCCTCCCCGGAAACCGCCGCATGCGCTCATGGGGCACGTGATCATCGTGGGCTATGGCGAACTGACACAATCGCTCATCGAGTGTCTCTCGGTAGCGGGGCTTCCGCTCCTCATTGTGGTTGATGAGCCGGAGACTGCCCGCAGGGCTGCTCAGGAGATCGGGACCGGCGCATATGTCATCTGGGGGGATTACAGCGAGCCTTCGCTCTGGTACGATGCCGGAGTCAGGAACGCCCATACCACCATCATCTGTGAAGATGAACGGACATCGGCGGCAATCATCCTCGGGATACGTGCATCGGCGTCAGGCAGGATCATCGCTGTCGTCGACAAGCTCTCCCTCGACCGTTATCTCCGGTATGCCGGTGCAGATTATGTGCTCTCGGCAAAACATGTCACGGGCCAGATTCTTGCCCGGCATGCTGCGCTCACCACGCACATCGATACCATCATTGAAGAAACCCTGATGGAACAGTTTCCTGGTGAACTTCCCCCCAATGCCGCAACCAAACTCCGGATCATCAACATCCCGATCGTCCGGGGCTCGCGGGCGGCAGGCAAGCACCTCCGCGACCTTGACCTTCCCGGGACGTACGGCTTTTCCACCCTGATGATCTCACGGGGAGGGCATTTCCGGTTGTATCCGACGGGAGATGAGATCCTTGATGCGAGTACCATGCTATTCCTGATCGGTCAGGTCGACCGTATCGAACACCTGGTCGCAACCGAGTTCATGCCCCGGGGTGATCAGAAAGAGCTCGCCATTATCGGTGGATTCGGGGACGTGGGCCTCTCTGCCTACCATGAGCTGACAAACCTGGGCATTGAGTGCATTGCCATCGATCAGAAGAAGTATGATATCACCCAGGTGATGGGGAATACCGAGGATGAGGCGACCCTCCGCGAGGCCCATATCGAAGAAGCGAAGTTCTTCATCATTGCGCTCAACGATGATGACCTCAATATCTTCACCACCCTTATTGCCCGTGACCTCAACCCCGATATGCGCATCCTGGCGAGGGCTAATGAACCGGAATCAGTTCCCAAACTCTACCGCGCGGGGGCCGATTACGTCGCCCTCCTCCCTTCTATCGGCGGACAGGTTATCGGCGGCGTGGTTCTCTCGGATATTGTGTATGTCATCCTGAATCTCCCGAACGCCCAGAAAGTGGTGCGAAAGAAGGTGCAGACGAGCATCTCCCGAACCATCGAATGGGTCGAGAGGAAAACAGGCGTGCGGATTGTGGGAATCGAAGGGACATCCCGTTCGGTGGTCAGCCCGGGGAACGATGAACTTCTCATCGAGGGTGATTCCCTGATCGCGATCGGATACGCGGCTGATCTCAAAAAATTAATCGACATCCTGTGAGAGTGTGTATGATGGATGGGAATCGGGGCTGTGCCATGGGCCTGATCGAACAGATGATCCGGTACGCGGTCTGGAGCAGCGGACAGGAACGTATCGTGATTGGAATATCCGGGGGAGTTGATTCAGCGGTGGCAGCCGCCTTCTGCTGCCGGGCTATCGAGGGGGAACGGGTGCTCGGCCTCACGCTTCCCACTACGGTGACCCCGGAGATTGACATTGCGGATGCCCGGTTACTCTGCCGCCAGCTCGGGATGGATCATCAGGTCATTTCCATAGAGCCAGTTCTCGATGCCTACCGGGAACTGCCCGGATTTACCGCGTCATCCTACCTACTCGGGAACCTCATGGCCAGAACCCGCATGGCGGTCCTCTACTACTATGCAAACAGGGACGGCGGGCTGGTCTGCGGAACCTCGAACAGAACCGAGTACCTGCTCGGTTACTGCACGAAATTCGGTGACAATGCTGCTGATATTCAGCCCATCCTGCACCTGTACAAGACGGAGGTCTGGGACTATGCCCGTGACCTTGGTATACCGGAAGCAATCATCAGGAAGCCGCCCTCCGCAGGACTCTGGACCGGACAGCAGGACGAGAGCGAGATCGGGCTGACCTATCCTGAGATCGACGCTGCACTCCGCTCGCTCGAACGGAACGGGTGGAAGAGCACCTCTCCTGTCGAGGAAAAGGTCCTCTCCCTGGTCAGGGCAAGTGAGCACAAACGCCTCCCGGCACCTACGCTCCTTGGTACAGACTGAACATCCCGCCCTCTTTTTCCGGAAAATTCAGGAAGGTGAGGTGATCGCTTCCCACGAGTTCGTACAATCTCCCGGGTGGAAGGGGCAGCCGGCTCCGGATTTGTGATGCGCTGAAGCTGCGGAGCAAAGGGAGGTCAGGATATGCCGGGTTCTTCGACAGCCTTCCGCCTGACAGCTCGTAGTAGGCGCCACCCCGCAGCCGCTCGTAGTCACCATATTCGCTCGTGAACGACGAGGAAACCAGATTTGCCATAACCAGGTCCGATGTCCCGGGATTGATGGTCACGTGACCATATCCAGGGGGAACCACCACGATATCGCTTTTTTCGGCGTGCACCATGATTATGTCGGACAGGTCCTTCTTCTGCAGGAGGTAGTGGGCTCGTCCCTCGAGGACTTCGTATATTTCCGGATACGGGACGCCAGTCGGAGAGGCCGGA
>JAAEES010000034.1 GCA_013415575.1 Methanomicrobiales archaeon
CGCTCCTCTTTTTTTGCCTGATTCGTAAATTCAGAGCAGTCTTTTTCCGGACGAAGCGGATGTAATCCAGTGACCGACGGGAGATACGGGACAAGAAGAAGTGCCCGGAACCTGTCATCTCCAGACTTCGACCGGATTGATCATGGCATCAATCAGCAGGTCAAACTCCATGGCCTTCAGCCACCCCGTCTTTTCGAACATATTCATGAAACAGATACCGATCAGTGCCGCCTCCGGGTACTTCTCCACCGCTGTTTTCACCTGCTCCATCTTCACCGGAACATTCGGCATGGAGAGTCCCCCCATGACCACGACTGTTTTTGGATTGCTGATTCTGGCGGCTCCTGCAGCCTGCATCCCGATATCGGACACCAGTTTCAGTTTCTGCGCTTTCGATTCATCGACATAGGGAACGAAAATCTGTTCAAGATCCATGCTCCGCACGGCAAAGCCAAGGAGTTCGACGAACGGGGTGCAGGTGCCCGGGCAGCCGTAGTACACGACCTGGTCCCCCGCCTTCAGCCCCTTCTTCTCCAAATACTCCTTGAACGGCCGTAGCATGCCGGGAACACCCTGGAATACCTCTTTCTGTTTCATATCCAACACCAGTAACAATCATCCAGCGTTCCGGCTGCCGGCCGGAATACCGGGAATGTAATTAGAGAGGTCTTCGAATATTAAGGTAACAGCGGTTACAAAGGTCGTTGATGCCATGAAACATATCCTCGTCTGCTATGCCACCCGGTACGGTTCAACCGTCGGGATCGCCGCAATCATCGCTGATGAGCTCAAAAAAGCGGGATATCAGGTTACCCTCTCCCCTGCGTCCGATGTACATGATCCGGGCAGTTATGATGCAGTTGTGATCGGGAGCCCCCTCTACATGGGGAAGTGGCTCGCTGAAGCACGGGAATTCGTGAGTCGTTTCAGGAATTCCCTCAAGTCACGCCCGGTTGCGATCTTTACCGCCGGTTTTACTCTTCGTCAGAGGACCGGCGAAAACCTCAGAGTCGCTGACGAAGCCCTTGATTCGTCAGTCAAATTGTTTATTTCACCGCTCCACAAGGGTTATTTCGCTGGAAAACTGGATCCTGACCGGATGTCCTCTGCTGACAGGGAGATCATCAAGCTCACCGGGGCAATGCCCGGAGATTTTCGCGAACCTGATGAGATAAAAAAATGGGCCCGTGAGCTTCCTGCCATGCTCTTTGGCTGAGCAGGGCTGTTTGTTGAGGCATGGGAACCGGACGGGTTATCTGTTCTTTTCTATCGTTCCCACGAACCGTTCCAGCGCCTCCCGCGAACTCCCGTGGTCACGGGCTGATATTTCATAGGTTACCGCACCATCAAGCTCCTGCCGCACCAGGGCGGGACAGGCTCCGGTGAGATCACACTTGTTCAGCATGACCGAGAGCGGCACTCCCGAGTCCATGAGCTGCTGGTAGAGGTGCCGGGTAAATTCATCAATCCCGCAGGAGCAATCCACCATCAGGATTGCCCCATCCATCCCGTTGGAGATGATCTGGCGGACGAACTCGAAACGCTCCTGGCCGGGTGTCCCGTAGAGGTGGACGAGCCTGCCATCGATCTCGGCTTTTCCGAAGTCGAGGGCAATAGTCGTGGTCCCATCAGCACACTCCGCATCCACATGGCGGGATCCGTGATCGATCGCCTGGATAAAGGTTGACTTCCCGGCATGAAATGACCCGAAGACCACTATTTTCAATCGCGAGGGGTCCATTGCCGAACTATGGGCGGGAATTTTTTTTATTGTTTCGATTTTCCCGCACCGGGTGAGCGGCATGCAGTCAGGCAGAACCATTCCGGCCGATTCGTCGGTTTTATTCCCCCTTACGTGCACTCTGATGGTATGACCGAAGCACAACATCCTGCCGGAAACCGGGTGAAACTGGAGACAACGCTGGGAGAGATCATCATCGAGCTCTACGCAGATATGCCGGTGACAGCCGGGAATTTCGAGTCGCTGGTGAAGAAGGGGTTCTATGACGGGGTGATCTTCCACCGCATCATCGATGGATTCATGATCCAGGGTGGAGACCCGACGGGAACCGGTACCGGCGGGCCAGGGTACGTCATCAAAGACGAGTTTTCCGAAGCAAACCGGAACAACCGTGGCACCATCGCCATGGCCAATGCGGGCCCGAACACCGGGGGAAGCCAGTTCTTCATCAACCTGGTGGACAACAACTACCTCGACCGCAACCACCCGGTCTTCGGGAAGGTGACCGGAGGGATGGATGTCGTCGATAAGATCGGAAAGGTCAAAACCGGCAGGGGTGACCGTCCGCTCACACAGGTAACGATCATAAAAGCATCGGTAGTGTGATCTTCACCCTTACTCTGCACATTTTTTTAACCCTCATCCGCTCCCGGGTCGGGGCTCCCTTCCGTTATCCGAAAAAAAGGTGGGAGAGACCTCGTCCCGTCCCGAAATGAATGAAGCGTAATCGGGAGTGTCTCCTCAACGGCCCTCATGGTACGGCACACGGGGGCGCCACAGGTGCGGAGTGGCAGCCCAAAGGGTGTAGTGATGCCGTGAGATACCCTGCTGAAAACAATGACCTTCACTGTCAATGAATTGAAACTTTCAAAAAACGGGAAAAAATTTACGCCAGGTAATCTGAAGGTGTCGGCATCTGCTCCTTCAGACCCTTGCGTTTCCGGATTGCGGTCACCACGTCCTTGACCATGCCGGAAGGAACAATTTCAAACCCGGCAAACTCGGTGCTCCACATGGCACGACCTTCGGTTGCAGAACGGATGTCCCCGGCAAACCCGAAGAGTTCCGCCACCGGTGCCTTGCCGATGACGGTCATGGTATCGCCCTCGCTCTGCATGTCGAAGACCTGGCCCCGCCTGCCCTGGATCTGGGAGGTTGCAGCACCCATCTGGTCGGTCGGCACGGTAATCTGGATTTTCTGCATAGGCTCGAGGAGTGAGTCTCCGGCCAGCAGTATGCCACCCTTGAGGGCGGACCGCACCGCGGGAATGACCTGGGCGGGTCCACGGTGAATGGCATCCTCATGGAGCTTGACATCGACCAGCCGGATCTTGATGTTCTGGACCGGTTCATCGGCAAGCGGACCGCCGGCGAGAGCCTCGTGGATCCCCTCGAGGATCAGTTCCATGGTCTCGTTGAGGTACTGGATACCCTTGGTCATATCGATGAACATGTTGGTGCCCTGGATATCCTTGACGTTCTTCGCCTCGTCCTTTTCCATTCCGGCAGCAATCAGGGCATCCCTCCGCTCGAGCGCGGTCTGGTTCATGGAAAGATCCCCTGACTTTATGAGTTTGACAATCTCGTCAGAAAGCGGCTCGATCTCGAGGTAGAACCTGTTGTGACGGTTCGGGGATTTCCCTTCCACCGGTCCGGCCTTCTGTGTGGCCGTCTCGCGGTAGACTACAATTGGTGGTGAGGTCACGATCTCGACACCTTTGTCGCGCTTGATCCTGCCGGTGATGATCTCAAGGTGGAGTTCTCCCATCCCGGAGATGAGATGTTCCCCGGTCTCCTCGTTGATGGTGACCACCAGGGTGGGATCCTCTTTTGCCACCTGGCGGAGCACCTCGACGAGCTTGGGCAGATCCTTCATGTTCTTTGCCTCAACGGCAACGGTCATGACCGGTTCACTGTAGTGCTTGAGCGACTCAAAGGGAGTCATGTCCTGCAGTGTGGTGACCGTCGAGCCGACCATCGCATCCTTGAGCCCGGTTACCGCCGCAATGTTACCTCCGACCAGCTCATCGACTTCAACCCGGGTCGGCCCCATGAAGATCCCCACCTGCTGGAGGCGGTTGATCTTCTTCGCCGTTCCCATGACGTAGAGCTCGGTCCCCCTCCGGAGTTTTCCGGAGAAGAGCCGCCCGGTGGCCACTTCCCCGGCATGGGGATCAAAGGATATGTCGGTGACCATCAGGGTTGCCGGTCCGTTCGGGTCACAGTTCAGCATGGCCTTTCCTTCCGCTGATTCGGAATCCCCGTGCCAGATGACCTTGATACGGCGCTTCTGTGCATCCACGGGATTTGGCAGGTGACGTACCACCATGTCGAGCACCACATCGCAGAGCGGACTCCGTTTTGCCAGGCTCTTCATGTCGCCTGTCCGGCACTTGTCGTACACTTCCTTGAACGAGACACCGCTCTCCTTCATGTAGGGGACAGATACCCCCCAGTTATAGAGGGCGGACCCGAACGCGACCGTTCCCTGTACAGCATCGAGCTTCCAGCCCTTGTTGTAGGCATCCTCGTTCATGCCCTTGATGAGCTTGTTGACCTTGTCGATCACTTTGCCGAGACGGATTTGCATCTCCATCTCATCAACCTTGAGCTCGTTGATCAGCCGGTCCACCTTGTTGATGAAGAGGACCGGGCGGACCCCTTCCTTCAGGGCCTGGCGAAGCACGGTCTCGGTCTGGGGCATAGTACCCTCAACGGCATCGACGAGCACCACGGCACCGTCAACCGCACGCATGGCACGGGTCACATCCCCCCCGAAGTCCACGTGTCCGGGGGTGTCGATCATGTTGATAAGGAACTCCTGCCCGCTGTACTCGTGAATCATCGAGACGTTGCTCGCATCGATGGTGATCCCACGCGCCTGCTCTTCCTCATCAGAGTCCATGAAGAGCTGTCGCCCGGCGAGCTCCTCACTGATTATCCCGGCACCGGCAAGCAGGTTGTCTGAGAGGGTGGTCTTTCCATGGTCAATATGCGCTACAATGCCGATGTTCCGGATGTGTACCGGCTCGTTCATCAGCTCCTTTACTCTGTCGATGGATTTCCTGCCTCTGGCCATAATAACACCACAAAAAAGAAAAATGTCAGCGGGCGGATTTTGCGATACGTTCCCGCTCTTCTTTCTTATTCACCGAATACGCCTTCATATCGCCCTTGGAGGCCGCAATCAACTCATCGGCGAGACATGCGGCGACCGGCCTCTTGTTCTTGTGTGCAGCCTTCTCCACAGCCTCCGAGATGAAGACCAGCGCCGTATTGACACGCCTGATGGGTGCGGTATCGACAGATTTCGGGACATTGATTCCGCCGTACTTGAGCCTGACCGTCTCCTCGCGCTGGCCGGTATTGGCAATCGCCTCAACAAGAACCTGAACAGGGTTCTTCTTGGTCTTCTGGTGGACGATTTCGAATGCGTCCCGGACAATGCGGATGGCCAGCTGCTTGTTGCCGGTATTGGTCTCCGACTGCATGAGCCGGTTGATCAGGCGTTCAACGATGAGCATGTTTGCCTTGTTGAACTCCTGCCGGGTGAACTTGCCGGTGGTGTGCGGGACGATCACCGGATTCAGGCCGACATACCGGACGAGGCCGGGGTCGTTGATCTGAACCTCGGAGAGGTCCCAGCGGTTGAAGAGCAGCCGTGTTGCTGCCGTGGTCTCTGCCTGTGTCATACCATCACCTGCGCGGTTTCTCCTTGCGGCCGATAACCATTTCGTGAAGTGAAACGTTGTTCACCTTGGTCACCACAAACCGGACCCCGGGAATATCTCCCATGGAACGGCCCAGTCTTCCGCCCATTCCCTCGATTTCGACCTCGTCGTGCTCATCGATGAAGTTGATGGCTCCGTCGCCAACCGCAAATGCAGTGACCTGGCGTCCATTCTTGATCAGCTGAACCCGGACACACTTCCGGATGGCCGAGTTCGGCTGCTTTGCCTCCACTCCGATCTTCTCCAGGACGATACCGCGTGCCTGGGGTGCCCCCTCAAGGGGATCGGATTTCAGGTTGATTCCTGAATGGCTCCGTACATATTTGGGATCACTCCACCGGAACTTTTTGGCGTCGCGGATGAGTTTCCTTGCAGCGAATTTTCCCTGTCCCATGAATTACCCTCAATTTGATTCGGTCTCGACGATGTGGATAGGACCCACGTTGATATATATAATCGCGCGGAACGGCTTTATATATTGTGGAGTCCTGTCTGTGCCTGATTAGGTTATCCCGCATTGATAATAATATTATACTTCTATCAGGCGTACCTGTACTGATGAATTCCCGGATTTACAAACTGGTGCACTTCGATGCCAGCCATCGGCTCATGCACTATCGCGGGAAATGCGCAAATATCCATGGTCACCGCTGGAAGGTTGAGGTCTGGATCCAGGGGGAGGTGGATGATGTCACCGGGATCCTTGTGGACTACAACACCGTAAAATCGATCATCGAACGCTTCGACCACCAGATCATCCTCAACCGTGATGACCCCCTGGTTGCCTGCATTGAACAATTCCAGCCGGTTATCACCACCCCGGGCGATCCGACCAGCGAGCTCCTCGCCGGAATCCTCCGGGATATGATCGAAGAAGGATGCCGGGATGCCGGTGTTGTGGCACAGGTGGAACGGATCAGGGTCTGGGAATCAGAGACCTGCTATGCTGAGCTTGGGTATGAAAGTCGCTGAGATCTTTCGTTCAGTCCAGGGAGAAGGGAGGAGCCAGGGTGCTCCATGCACCTTTCTCAGGCTTGCCGGATGCAATCTCTCGTGCGCCTGGTGCGATACTCCCCATGCACGGAGCGGCGGGGCCGAACTGACCAGGAATGAGATCGTCCGGGGGATCGATGCACACCCTGGGCGCCGTCTCTGTATCACCGGAGGCGAGCCGCTCCTGCAGACCGACCAGCTGCTTCCCCTGGTCCGGTACTTCAGCAGCAGGGGAATCGCAATTGAGATCGAGACAAACGGGACGATCGATTTCCGCCCGTTCCAGCCGTATGCCTCGATCTGCATGGATGTGAAATGTCCTTCCTCTGGCGAGAGATCCGACCTCGCCCTCCTCCCGTTCCTGTCTGGCCGGGACAGTGCAAAATTCGTAGTATCGGGGAGTGAAGACTGTGAGTATGCTGCCGGAATTCTCCAGGACCACATGGTGCAGGGAGAGATCTTCTTCTCCCCGGTATTCGGCTCTGATTACCGGCAGGTTGCCGATTTCATCGTCAGCCGTGATCTGCCGGTCCGGCTCCAACTGCAACTGCACAAGATTGTCGGGGTCCCGTGATGAAAGCAGTCTGCCTCATCTCCGGTGGCATGGACTCTGCGACCCTGGCGTATCGTGCCCGGAATCAGGGGTACGATCTCATTTGTCTCCATTTCAATTACGGACAGAGGACCGAGAGAAAAGAGCGGGCATCGGCACAGAAGATCGCCGGTCTTCTCGATGCAGAGGAGTTTATCGAAATTGATCTCGCATACCTTACCCGCTTCGGCGGGAGCAGCCTGACCGATCACCGGCTGTCAGTTGACCGGCACCGGGATGACCGGAAAGGGATTCCGAACACCTATGTTCCATTCAGGAATGCCAACCTGCTCTCCATTGCGACGAGCTGTGCCGAAGCGCGGGGAGCAGGTGCAATCTTTATCGGCGTTCAGTCCCAGGACTACAGCGGCTATCCTGATTGCCGGCCGCAGTTCATCGAGGCCTTCCAGCGGGTGGTGGATACCGGGACCCGTGATGAGACCCGGATCTCGATCATGGCCCCGTTCCTGAACATGACCAAGCAGGATATCCTGTCGCTGGGAATAACTCTTGGTGTGCCGTACGAGCACACCTGGTCCTGCTATCAGAACGAGGAGAAGGCCTGCGGGGTGTGCGGGGCCTGTCATTTCAGGCGGGCTGCCTTTGAGGCGCTGGGACTGAAAGATCCAATTCTCTATGAGGGTGATGACTGAATGGAGCTATATCGGGGAAAACGACTCAGTATCGAGAAGAAACAGATCCGGCTCCCGAACGGGAGTGAGGTGGAACGTATCGTTGTCCATCCTGGTGATGCTGCGGCGGTGCTCCCCGTGAGAGCGGACGGCTGCTGCTACCTCATCCGCCAGTTCCGGTATGCCGTGGGGGAGTACATTCTCGAGGCTCCGGCCGGAACAATGCATACCGGTGAGAGGCCTGAAGATACCGCCCGCAGGGAGCTGATAGAGGAGACCGGGCTTCAGGCAGAGACGCTCATAGACCGGGGGTTCATTCTCACCACCCCCGGCTTCACTGATGAACGAATCTTTCTCTTTGAAGCGCACGGGCTTTCTCCGTCATGTCTGTACCAGAAAGATGAGGATGAGGATATCGAGCTCCTAAAGGTAAACCTCGCCGACCTGCCGGCAATGATTTGTGACGGCAGGATATCGGATGCAAAGACTATCGCCCTCGCATACCGGTGCCTGTTGCGATGACCCCCGTATCCATTCTCCGGAGGGCATGTGGCGCAAATTTATAGCGCCGCATGCCGAATAGTAATAAGCTTTCAAACGAGCGATGGTGCACACGTATGGCCGAAACAGCCCGGATGGACGATGCGCGGCGGCGATATGAGTTTAAGAAGACTCTGGAGAAACTCCAGGCGAAGCAGGGGAGCGGAACCGAGCTCATCTCCCTCTATGTTCCTCCTGACAAGCAGATCTATGACGTCACCGGTCAGCTCCGGGATGAGTTCGGGCAGTGCGCCAACATCAAGAGCAAGCAGACCCGGACAAACGTCCAGAGCGCGATATCATCGATCCTCTCCCGCCTGAAATATTATAAGAACCCTCCTGAAAACGGTATGGCTATCTTCTGCGGCACCATCCAGCTCGGAGGGGACAGGTCCGACCTCGAGTGCACCATCATCGAGCCTCCCGAGCCGCTCAACCTGTACATGTACCGGTGCAGCTCGAATTTCGAGCTTGAGCCCCTCAA
>JAAEES010000192.1 GCA_013415575.1 Methanomicrobiales archaeon
AGGAGAAACCGGTCTTTGAGGATCAGTTCCCCCACCTCAGGGTAGCACCGGCAGAACGGGAGAGAGCGATCCACAAGATCCTCGACACGAAGCGGTGACGGAGATGAACAGCGAAATGGACGACCAGAACCTCTTTGAGATGGTGAAACAGCACCTCTGTTCCTGCTCGAGCGATCTCGCTCTCACCCCTAATGTCGAGGCCATCCTGAAGCTCCCGATGCGGGAGCTGCATGTCTCGATCCCGGTCAGGATGGATGACGGGTCGATCCAGGCCTTCCAGGGGTTCCGGGTCCAGTACAACGATGCCCTCGGGCCGACCAAGGGAGGGATCCGGTACCACCCGGAGGAGACTATCGATACCATCCGGGGACTTGCCTCCCTGATGACCTGGAAGTGCGCCCTCCATAACCTCCCGCTTGGCGGGGCGAAAGGGGGGGTCATCTGCAACCCGAAAGAGATGTCGGAAGGAGAGCTCGAGCGGCTCTCCCGGGCATACATCCAGAGCATCTACCATATCATCGGCCCTGACCGCGATATCCCGGCACCAGACATGTACACCGATGCCCGGACCATGGCCTGGATGATGGATGAGTACTCGCGGATCGCCCAGAAGACGACGTTTGGAATGATCACCGGAAAACCTGTCGGCCTGGGCGGTTCAGAAGGGCGGGCTGCGGCCACAGCAACGGGCGGCTGGTATGCAGTCCGGGAGGCGGCAGCAGATATGGATCTGGATCCACGGGGTGCCCGGGTGGCTGTCCAGGGATTCGGGAATGTGGGGTCCAATGCCGCCCTGATCGGTCAGGAGCAGTTCGGTTGCCGGATCGTTGCGGTCAGTGACAGCAGGGGGGGCGTCTTTTCTGAACAGGGCCTGGATGTCCGGGCGCTGCTCACTCACAAGGCGAAGACCGGCTCGGTGACGGATTTCCCGGGATCCCGGAACATCACCAACCCCGAGCTCCTGGAGATCGAATGCGAAGTCCTGATCCCGGCTGCACTCGAGAATGTGATAACGCGTGCCAACGCCGACCGGGTGCAGGCGAAGATTGTCGCCGAGTTTGCCAACGGCCCTGTGGATAACGATGCCGATGCGCTTCTCCACATGAAGAACATCCTGGTAATCCCCGATTTTCTCTGCAACGGTGGCGGGGTGATTGTCTCCTACTTTGAAATGGTCCAGAACGCCAACCTCGATCACTGGGATGAGAAGGAGGTCTTCCGCCGCCTCGAAAAGAAGATGGTGGAGGCCTACCGTGCAGTCCGGGATCTCGCCTCACGGAATAATGTCCCGATGCGACAGGCAGCGTACTCAATTGCTGTCGATCGGGTGGTGCAGGCCATGCGGCTGCGGGGATGGATCTGACTGGATTGTCAGGATTATGAGCCCCGCCTCCTGAGGTTTCAATTTCCGAAATGAAGCGATGATTTATTGGGATCTATTTGCAGAGGGTACTGGAAGCGGAGCGATACCGTTATGACCGGACCGGTGATCACGCCAGAGATCTTTGCATGGGTTGTTCTCCCCCTCATGATCTTCTTCTTCCGCATCTGTGACGTGAGTCTCGGAACACTCAGGGTCATTTTCATCGCACGAGGGCTGAAGTACATCGCACCGGTGATCGGATTTTTTGAGGTCATCATCTGGCTCATCGCCATCGGGCAGGTGATGAACAATATCAGCAATGTCGCCTCCTATATCGCCTACGGTGGCGGTTTTGCCGCCGGGACATTCATCGGTATGAAAGTCGAGGAGCGGCTTCGTCTCGGGACCGTGGTCGTCCGGGTGATCTCTCCCGAAGACGTTACCCCGCTTGTCTCCTACCTGCGGCAGCGGAGCTTCGGTGTCACCATTGCCGACGGTGTGGGATCGAAAGGGAAAGTGAAGATCATACTCTCGGTGGTCAAACGGCAGGATCTTGATGAAGTGATCAGCGCAATCAGGGATTATCTCCCGAAAGCATTCTACTCGGTGGAGGACATTAAATCGGTCGCCGACGGAGTATTTCCGCAGAAAAAGTCGCTGCTCCTCTTCGAATACCGGGACCCTTTCGGGTTCTTCCGGAAGGGGAAATGAGAGAGGGGGGGCGGATCCCCCTTAGCCTGTCACGCTGGAATCGTCAGGTATCCTTCCCCCGAACGGGAAGTCCGGGAGATCCTCATCCTCGTTTCCTGTGATCCGGCAGTCGTCAATGAGTTCTTCGTAATCGTCGAACCAGTAGGCCGATGGATTGCTCCGGAACGCCATGAATCGTCCCATATCGGAGGGATTGGCCGCCTGGTGATACTTGAAGTAGATCGCATCGGCCGTCTTGCCGACGCCGGCCTTGGCCCGCTCGAATACCTCGTAGGCTTCCTCCAGCGGCATCTCAAAAAGCCGGTTTCCGAGTGTCGGTCGGCACTGGAATACGTAGTAGGGCGGCACGCCGATGAACGAGAGCTTGCGGAAAAGCTCGGTCAGAACCACCGGATCACTGTTAATTCCGCGGAGGAGCGGGGTCTGGTTGACAATAATTGCCCCTGCGTCGCGGAGGAGGTCGAGGGCCTCGATTGCCTGGGGGGTGAGCTCCCGTGGATGGTTGAAGTGGGCCATGATATAGATCCGCTTCTCTTTGGTGGAGTATTTCCGGATCATTTCGGGAAGGGCAGGATCATTCAGAATCCGGTAGGGATTGAACGCTACCATCTTGCTCCCGATCCGGATGATTCCCACATGTTCTATGGATCGGAGACCGTCAATGAGCGACTCGAGCCGGCTGGTTGCGAGAATCAGGGGGTCCCCCCCGGTGATCAGGACATTGGTGATTTCAGGGTGGTTCCTGATGTATTCGATGCCCTCCGTATAATCGCGGATGACCTCGTCTGCCCCGTTCATGAAGAGCCGCTTCCGGAAGCAGAACCGGCAGAATGAGCCGCAGACATCAACCGCAAGGAAAAGAGCGGTCTGGGGGTACTTGTGCTGCACCCCCGGGGCAACGGTATAGGTCTTCTCGGAGGATGCATCGAGTGCCCCCCAGTCTTCGAGCTCCCGGGGATCGGGTATCACGATCTTCCTGATCGGATCGTCCGGGTCATCCCAGTCGATGAGCGAGACATAGTATTCGTTCGTCCTGAATGCAAACTTGCGGGTGACATCCTCAAGACCTGCACGGTCCGCTGGCGTGAGCTCATCGAGCCGGTCAACTGTGGTGAGATACTGTGGATTCTTCATGGCCGGCACATCCTGTGAAAGCTGCTCCCGGCTCTGGTCCGGCCATAGTCTGGATCTCCGTGAGAAAGTGTCCTTATCCACGTGACGGGCCGTAGTGAAGCCGGGATGAAACGGTTTTATTATCGCGGTTATACTATTTAAATATGATCTCACTCCCGGTGAAAATCATGATATAATGCCACGTTTTTTCCCGTCCCAATGAATGCGCGGCACTTTTCTCATCAACACACATCTCAGCAGTCCCATCCTTTCACACAGGGGATACGGACACCAGGGGTTCGTCCAGCCGGTGAAAGGGACCCGCCATATCCAGCCGGTCATACCCTACAGGACAACCTGTTTTATCCTGTCACCCTGAAAGAGACCTTTCCGAAGATATCATGTCAGATCAGCCAGCTGACCCTGTGCCCGGAAAACCGGCTCCCCCCTTCTGCCTTCCGGATGCTGACGGAACCACGGTGTGCCTGAAGGACTGTGCCGGAACATGGGTCGTCGTCTACTTTT
>JAAEES010000193.1 GCA_013415575.1 Methanomicrobiales archaeon
GGATACTCTCCTTCACAGGGTATATACACACGGATGCCCGGACAGGGCCCAGCGAGGGTCCGGTAGACCCAGGCCAAAGGCCGTGATCTTCCCGATACCTGGGAGGGTACATGGTGACAATTCATGTCTCTGGAGTCCCTCCGGAGATACCTACCCTCTCTACGACTCATCCTGCGATGACCACCCCACCTCTCTGTTCTTCCCCGATACCTTTATCCACTGACGCGGGAAGCATAGCTTATCTGGGGTTTGGGGGGTCTGGAGCGGACTGCATCAGCATGGTCCGAAGCACGCCCGGTATGGGAGAGTTTCCAACCTCTTTCTTCCTGATCCAGAGCGATCGAAGGCGGGGGGGTCACGGGACTCCATGTCTGAGGATTCAAAACCAGAACCAGATCACCGGAAACTCCGGAACAGTGCCAGGAAAAAATCGCCTCCTCCTTTTTCCCGCTACCTCCTCGTGTCCATGGTTCTGATAACCCTCGTTGTCGCAACCGGGATCACCTATGTTGATTACCACCAGGCCCAGGATAATTACGAGAGCAATGCCCTGTCCATGCAGCAGCAGACCGAGCAGGATCTCGGCGATTCCATCCTGATTGTTGATGCCGGTTTCAAGGTCTATGATGAAGCCCTCAACATCCGCATGAAGCAGGCATTCGATACGTTTCTTGTCGAATATGAACGGGCCGGCCGCGATCCGGCGCAGATGGACCTTGAGAAGGTGAAACAGGATCTTGGAGGGGTGATGGACCTGTACATCATCAACGACTCCATGATGATCGAGTATACAACCTTTGCACCGGATCTCGGCCTTGATTTTTCACAATGGCAATATACCTACACGTATTTTGAGAATATCATCAATCAGGACGGGTTCTTCCCCGATCGGGTGGTGAAGGAGGTTGCCACCGGGGATATCCGGAAATACGCCTACATGCCGTCCCCTGATCACCGCTATATTTTCGAACTCGGGCTCGTTGAGAAGGAGATGGAAGGGCGGGGAACCATGGAATACCGTGAACCCCTCCAGGCCATTGCCTATCATAACCCGGATATCAGGAGCGTACGGGCCTATGACACTGTCGGACGTGAAATCGGGACCGGCCTGCCGGCTGACCCGGGTATTCTGCCGATCCTCAACCAGGTCATTGCAGAACGGCGGACCCTGGAAATAGACGATCCTGGATCTGATACCAAAACCCGCTATCTCTTTGTTGATACCAGTGATCAGAAGTATGCTTCCGATACCAGCTGGATCCTTGAACTCGTCTATGATACCAGTGGGATCTCCGCATCGCTGAACCGGCTGCTCTTCTTCCATGGCATGGTTGCATTCATCGCCATCATGATGAGTGCCGGTCTGGCTCTGGCCGCTTCACGATACCTCTCACAACCGGTGCAGCAGATCGTGCATGATATTGAGACGGTGGCGGACGGTGATCTTGATCATACGATCTCGACCAGGTACGCCCTGGAGTTTACCCAGATCGGGGAGAGTGTCAATACCCTGGTGGCGGAACTCAAGGGAATGATCTACCGGCTCACGGAAAGTGAACAGGAGCTGAAGAAGAGCGAGGAGCGCTACCGGACGGTCGTCGAGAGCCAGACCGAGATGATTGCCCGGTTCCTGCCGGACACTACCCACGTCTTTGCCAATGAGGCCTACTGCCGGTATTTCGGGTGTTCCTGCGATGAGATCATCGGGAAAAAATTCAGGCCGGAGATCCCGTCCGAAGACCGGGAAGAGCTCACCCGGTATTTCCTCTCCCTGACACCGGAACACCCCGACGGCTCTATTGAACACCGCACCATCACCCCTGACCATTCACTCCGGTGGGCCCATTGGAATGACCGGGCGATCTTTGCCCCTGATGGAAGATTGCTGGAGATCCAGTCGGTGGGCAGGGATATTACCGAGCGAAAGCAGATTGAGGCGAGCCTGATCGAGAGTGAGCGGCGATTCCGCGATCTCGCCAACCTGGTTCCCCAGGTCATTTTTGAGACCGATCTTTCGGGAAGAATCACCTATGTGAACTATCCGGCCTACACGATTTTCGGCTACACTGAAGAAGATGTCGAGGACGGGATATCCCTCCTGGACGTTATTGTCCCTGATCAGCATCTGCGGGCAGTGCGAAACTTCCAACATGTCCTGAACGGTGAACGGGAAGAGGGTTCGGAATACACGATGACCCGGAATGATGGCAGTATCCTTGAGAGCATGGTGTATTCTTCTCCCATTATCAGGGACGGGAAGGTCTGCGGTATCAGGGGAATCCTCGTGGATATCA
>JAAEES010000035.1 GCA_013415575.1 Methanomicrobiales archaeon
GGGCCAGTGCAGGAAGTTCCCGGTCGTGCACCAGCGTATTCACCGTCACGTAGACCCTGACCCCCCGCAGGTGGGCATACCCGATCGCCGCGGCAAGTTCCTCATCGGTGAAATTGGGTGCGAATGTTCGCGCCCCGAACTTTTTTCCCCCGAGGTAGACAGCGTCAGCTCCGGCATTCACCGCTGCCCTGAGGGCGTCCATTGAGCCTGCCGGTGCGAGCAGTTCGGGAAGCCTGTCTGTCATTCCTGTCATGTACTATTCCGGCATCGTGAAATATTAGTTCACACCACCTGCCGGGTTCCGGCAGCGGGTGCTATAAAGGAGAGCAACCTATGCTGACCGTATGCAGCTGGTCGCCTCGGTTGCTGATCCGCAGGATATCCCTGGAGCGGAGGCTGATGGTGCCGATTGCATCGAACTCCGGCTCGATCTCTTCCCCGGAAAACTCCCGGAGGCCGCCGTACGTGCCGCCAGGGACTGCAGGCTCCCGATCATCCTCACCGTAAGGAGCAGGGATGAGGGGGGTGCATTTACCGGCAGCATCGGGGACTGGCAGGCCCTGATGGAGCCCTGGCTGCCCCTGGCAGCGATGATCGATATCGAGCAGCGGTTCAGCGCGGCTGCCCCCGAATACCGGGATGCCGGGAACGAGATCATCGCCTCGTTCCACACCCCGCTGATGCCGTCCGGTGCAGAGCTCCGCGAGATCGAGCCCCGGCTCCGACGCTATGGCATCCCGAAGATCGTGGTCGGCCCGCAGTCTGTCGAGGATGTTCTCTCGCTCTGCGCATTCACCCTCCATGCAGAGCAACCGGTCATCACCAGCATCATGGGCTCCCGGTTCCGGTTCGCCCGGCTGATCCTTCCCCTGTTCGGTTCATCCTTCCTCTTCTGTGCCGCAGGCAGGCCCACCGCGGAAGGGCAGTTCCCGGTGCGGGAGGCACGGGAGCTCCTGGATACCCTCACCCGGTGAGCAGGCTGTCCGATATGTATAAATGGAGCACCGGTGAAGTGCATCGTATACCCGCTCAGGGGGAAGGTCTAATGAAGAAGTATCCCTACCCGGAAGGATCCGGACCCGTCAAATGGGTTTCCACCGAATGGCTCGCCGAGCACCTCGATGACCCCGGTCTCACCATCATTGATGTCGAGTCAAACATCCATGAATACGTGAAGGGGCATATCCCCGGGGCGATGTACGCCAACGAGGGTCTGTTCCGGGTTCACGGGAAAAGAATCCCCACGGACTGGATCCCGCAGCAAGCCGCCCAGATCCTCTTCCGGACGCTCGGGCTCCGCGCAGACAAGCCCGTTGTCGTCTACACGGGGAGCCCGATCCTCACCCAGTGCACCATGTTCATCGGGGACGGGCTCGAGCAGTCCTTCGCTGCCTACACCCTCGCCCGGTTCGGGCACAACACCGTCTATGTGCTGGATGGAGGTCTCGACTCGTGGCGTTCCGAGAACCGGGCCCTCAGCCAGCTGTTCCCTCCGGCAACCCCGTCCGACTTCACTGCCACGGTCCGGTCCGAGTACTTCATGACCTATGACGAGTTCCGGGCCATGAAGGATCGCCCCGATGTGATGACCCTCGATGCCCGGCCCTCGCCGGTCTACGAAGGGCAGGGGCCCTGGATCAAGCCCGGTCATATTCCCGGGGCCGTGAATGTACCCTGGAAGACCTTCATGAACCCGGACAACCCCCGGCTCCTGAAATCTGACGAAGAGATAGCGGCGGTCCTGAAGGAACGGAACATCACCCCGGATAAAACCATCATCTGCTCCTGCGGGACCGGGAGAGAGGCGACCTGCGAATTCCTGCTCTTCAAGTTCTACCTGAAATTCCCGAAGGTGAAAATCTACGAGGGGTCCTTCACCGAATGGACCACCTACCCGGACAACCCGGTGGTGACCGGGAAGAATCCCCGGTAACCTTTTTTCCCGGATTGCTCCCCGGTCATGACGGGGTTACCGGATTCCTCTCACAGCAGGACCGGGTAGGCATTCAGCGTATACTCGTTGATGCAGTCCCCGTCGAGCTCGGCCAGGATCATCCGCGATTCTCCGGGGGCAAGGGTGCCGGCATACACCTCCATGGTGTCACGCACCGCCCCGGTAGTGGCATCGACCAGTTCGAGCTGGACATTCACGTTCCGGACCTCGACCTCGCCGTGGTTGTAGACCTGCACGGTCACCGTCCAGAAACAGCCCCGGGAGACTGAAAAGTCCGCACCGGAACGAACCAGGTTGACCGAGATGCCTGATACCTCTTTTCCCGCAGGCCCGGGCCCGGCGAGATCCGGGACCGAGACGCATCCCGGGAGCACGGTCAGGGACAGTACGAGGAAAAAAACAAGAAACAGTGGTCCTTTTTTCATATGCTGCTCCTTTCGCAGGATCTGAGTATCGCAGTCATTCCTGAAATACCCGGCACTTCTGCTGCTCGATCAGGGCATCTGCCAGGACCAGGCAGAGCATCGCCTCGGCAACCGGCAGCACGCGGGGGACGATGCAGGGATCATGCCGTCCCTGGATACGCACCACCGTTTCTTCGCCGCCCGTGGTCAGGGTCTTCTGGGGTTTCCGGATGGAGGGAGTCGGCTTCACTCCCACCCGGGCAACGATATCGGCCCCCGTGCTGATGCCCCCGAGGATTCCCCCGGCGTGGTTGGAGAGAAACCCGGTGCGGTCCATCTCGTCGTTGTGCTCGCTCCCCTTCTTCCGGGCCGCAGCAAACCCGTCGCCGATCTCGACTCCTTTCACCCCGCCGATACTCATCAGTGCCCCGGCGATGAGGGCATCGAGCTTCCCAAAGACCGGGTCCCCCAGACCGGGTGGGCATCCGCGGGCGGTGACCCTGATGATTCCTCCGACAGAATCCCCCTCCGCTATGGCGTTTTTGATCTCGTCTTCCCTGCCTGTCGGATCTGAAACGCCGTGGATCTCCTCGATGGTTCCTGAGATAGTGATCCCGGCCTCCGCGAGGATGCGTGCGGCAACCGCCCCGGCAGCAACACGGGCTGCCGTTTCCCGTCCTGAAGACCGCCCCCCTCCCCGGTGATCGCGGATGCCGTACTTCATCTGGTAGGTGAAATCCGCATGGCCGGGACGGAAGATCTCCCGGAGCTCATCGTAGTCGGACGCCCGGGCCTCGCGGTTCCAGATGATCATCGCCACCGGAGTTCCGGTGGTCCTGCCCTCGAAGACCCCCGAGAGGATCTCCACCCGGTCGGGCTCCGGCCGCGGCGAAGTGAGAGGGTCCCGTCCCGGCCTCCGGCGATCGAGTGCCGGCTGGATATCATCCTCGGAAAGCGGCAGTCCCGGCGGGCAGCCGTCAATGACCACCCCCAGAGCCGGGCCATGGCTCTCGCCGAAGGTGGTGCACCTGAATGACCTGCCGAAGGTGTTCATGACAGCATGCTCCTCACCAGGTCGAGCGGCGCAGAAATCCCGGTGAACTGTGTAAACTGCGCGGCGGCCTGCCTGACAAACAGTTCTGTCCCGGGGATCACCCGGCATCCGGTGTTTCGTGCGAGCCTTATCAGCGGCGTCTCGGGTGGGGTATACACCAGGTCAAAGACGGTCATGGCCGGTTTCAGCTGGGTTTTTTTGAGCGGGCTCTGCGTATCCGGCTCCATCCCGACCGGGGTTGCATTGATCACGATCGCGGGGTTCACCCGGTCAAAGGCTTCAAGGGGGCCGGAGGCACATCCGAAGCGCCCGGCGAGTGCTTCAGCCGCGCTGACCGTCCGGTTGAGGATGGTGACCTCCATGGAAAGTGATGTGAGTGCATAGACCGCAGCCGCAGCAGCACCCCCGGCACCCAGCACGACCGCGTTCGATCCCCGGGCATCAGCGAGAGGGTCCCGGATACCGATCCAGTCCGTATTGTACCCGTAGCTCCTCCCCCCGCACCATACCACGGTGTTGACCGCCCCGATCGCTTCGGCATCGGGCCCGATTTCCGAGAGGTGCTCCATGATGCTGTGCTTGAAGGGAATGGTCACCGAAAGACCCCGGAGATCGAGGTCATGGCAGAGCCGGAGGATGGGTATGATGCCCGGTGCCTGGAACCGGGTATAGTGGCAGTTCAGGCCGAAGTGCGCGAAGAGCTGTGAGAACAGCGGAGGGCTCCGGCTGTGGAGTGCCGGGTTCCCGGCAATGGCAAACAGTCTCGTCTTCGGGTCTCCCGAGACGGCTGCCTGCTCGAATGCTGTTACTTCATCATCCGGAATACCGGATTCCCGCAGGAAGCGGATCGCCCGTTCCCCTGCCCCTGGCGACGCCGTCCCCTCGGACAGGATACGCATGATGGCCAGGCAGACCTCGTTCGGGCTCCGGGTGGTGGTGTCGATACAGAAATCGGCAGCACGGGTATAGGCAGGTTTTCGCTCTTCGAGCAGCACGCGGATCTCATCCCGGAACGGCAGAGTGGTGAGCGGCGGACGGGTCGTATGCCGGATCCGCTGTTCGATGGCAGAAGGTTCTGCCTCAAGGAGGATCATCGTGCTTCCCCGCCGGAGCGCTGCCACGTTCCGGGGATCGATAACCGCTCCTCCGCCGGTCCCGACAATACAGCCCGACGCGGGAAGATCTGCAATGACCTGCCGTTCGTAGTCACGGAAGGTCTCCTCACCCTCCCCGGCAAAGATATCATGGATGGCCTTTTTATATCGCTCTTCGATCAGCGCATCGGTGTCGAGGAACGGCAGGCTGGTGAGCTGAGACAGCAGTCTGCCGCATTCGGTCTTCCCGGTCCCCCGAAACCCGCACAGTACGATCCTCATGCCAGTCCGACCTCATGGAGTATTTTCCAGAATTCCGGAAAAGACTTGCTGACGCATTCGGCCCCGCTGATGGTGACGCCTCCCACCGCAAGGCCGAGCACGGCCGCACTCATGGCGGTCCGGTGATCGTTTCCTGCAGCAATTACTCCCCCGTGGAGCGGTGCGGGACTGATAACGATTGCGTCCTGTTCACGGGCTGCATTGCCGCCAAGGGCCCGGATGACCTCCAGGATGGCCCGGATCCGGTCGCTCTCCTTGTACTGCAGGTGTGAAATCCCGGTGAACCGGGAGGGAGACTGTGCGTGCGCGGCAACCATGCAGAGCGTCTGCACGACATCGGGCGATGCGGACATATCCCGCTCGATCCCGTCAAGCCTGCCATCGCTCTCGATGGTTACGGCATCCCCGGATGCGGAGATCCGGCAGCCCATCTCTGCCAGGGCATCAAGCAGGGCCCGGTCCCCCTGAACTGATGCGGGGACGAGGTTTTCCACCGTTGCCTTCCCTCCGCAGACTGCTGCCATGGCAAAGAAGTACGAGGCCGAGGAATAGTCGCCCTCTATCCGGTAGGTCCGTGCCCGGTAGGGTGCCGGGAGAACCCGGAACCGTTCATAGCCGCGCCGTTCGACCGGCACCCCGAACGAGGCCATGACATCCGTGGTCACATCGAGGTACGACCGGGAGACGGCCCCGGGCGGTACCTGCAGCTCCACGGCAGACCGGGCACAGGGGGCGGCGAGGAGTATTGACGAGGCAAACTGGCTGCTCACGCGGCTCTCGACGCAGACATTCCCCCCGGTCAGCTCGCCCTCAATGAGGAGCGGGGGAAAACCATCCGCTCCGAGATACCGGATCCTGCCACCGATCCCGTTCAGGGCTGCAACCAGCCCTTCCACCGGCCGTTCTCTCATGCGGGCGCTCCCGGTCAGGATGACCGGGGTTTCACAGAGGAGCGCCACCGATGTGAGGAGGCGGAAACTGGTCCCTGAGTCTCCCATCCGGAGTTCTGTGCCCTCTGCGCAGTTCAGAACCCCGCCGGAGCCGGTGACCAGGAGACGGTTCGCTTCACGGTCGATCCGGATCCCGAGCCGGATGAGTCCCTCTGCCGTAATCGCCGTGTCCGTTGCATCCAGGGGTTGTTCAAGCGTGCTCGTTCCATCCGCCAGTGCCGCGGCGATCAGAGCCCGGTGGGTATAGCTCTTGGACGGCGGAGCCCTGACCCTGATATCGATCCCTTCGGCTTTTCCCAGGGTCACGTCCATGCCGGCACCTTCAGTTCCCGGTAGCAACCGAGCTCCCGGAACCGGGCCTTCTCCCGCAGTGCCAGGAGTGCATCGTCCCATGCAGGGGTGTACTCGGTATCCATGAAGAAGATGTACCTGCCCATTCCCCGCTTGGAGGGGCGCGACTCGATCCTCGTCAGGCTGATATTCCGGGTGGCAAATATTCCGAGCAGTTCGTAGAGGAGCCCGGCGCGGTCCTGTTCAGGATCGACCAGGATACTGCACTTTGTGCAGTTCCGCTCCTCCCCCCGCCGGTTCGAGATCACCACGAACCGGGTGATGTTGTTCGAAGGGTTGTTCTCCACGTGTTCCCTGATGAGGGGGAGCTGGTGCAGCCCGGCAGTCATCCGTGAAACGATGGCCCCGGAGTTCGGAGAACCGGCCATCGCTTCCGCGCTGGCAGCATTGCTGCTGGTGTGGATCACCGGCACCCCCAGGTTATCGATGAACCTGCTGCACTGTTCATGGGTCTGCGGGTGGGCATAGAGGACCTCGATGGCCTCTGGCGGGACCCGTGCTACGAGGTGGTGGTGGATTGGCATGAACAGTTCGGCGGTGATGTAGACGTCGTGCTGCAGGAGCCCGTCCAGGGTCGGTCCCACCCCGCCGGCCTCGCTGTTCTCGATCGGCACAATGCCGTCGGAGACTCCTGCTTCGACCTGGGAGAAGATACCGGAGATGGTCGGGAGCAGCGTGACCGGGCCGGGAAAGACCCGGACTGCAAGTTCATGAGAGAAGGTCCCCTCGGGGCCGAGCGCCAGGATCATGACCGGTTCACCATCGCCCGGATCAGGAAGTCGGTTTCCGCCGCTGCCCGGTCACAATAGGACCCGAAATGCAACGCATTCCTCCCGAAGAGATCGCTGAATCCCCCGGCATCGCTGGCAGAGACGATCTCCCGGAGCTCTGCCAGGGATTCGGCACATGCCGCGAGGACCGGCGGGACATACGGGTTTAACCTGAGCATGTCCCCGTACAGGTCCGGGTCCTGGGAGAGGAGCCGTCCGACCAGTCCCATCTCGATCTGGTATACCGGGCTCATGAACGGAGCGGTCTCTTCCGGGGTCACGGAGAGCCGCCGCATGGTGTCGGCCACGATGAGGGTGACACTGTGGGTCAGGCCCTGCACCAGCGCCATGATACGGTCATGCTCTTCGGGCGTGGAGATGGTGATGGTGGCACCGTCCCGCTCAAAGATCGAGAGCAGGGAATGGAGGATCTCCTTGGTGCACCGTGCAGGAGTAACGACGATGGTCTGGCCCCGGAGGGTGGGGACTCCCGGCCCGAACATCGGGTGTATACCGATCACCGATGCCGCCGACTCCATCATTGCCTTCACCGGTTCGATCTTCAGCGAGGTGAGGTCGCAGAAGACCTGGTCAGGCGAGAGCTGGGGGGCAATGCTGCGGATGACCTCCACCGTGTCCCGGATCGGTACCGAGACCATGATCAGGTCGCACTTCCCTGCCAGCTCCCTGCAGCTCACCGGTGTTGTCCTCCCGCATACCTGGACGTCGTGTCCCGCCCGTTCAAAGACCCCGGCAAAGAGCCGTCCCATCTTTCCGGTTCCGCCAATAATTCCGACGTTCATCCTGTCACTTCTCGATGATCGATTCCTTCACGGCGATCCCGAAGTGCCGTCCTGCCTGGAGCGCCCGGCCAAGCACCCGGTCGCCCGGGGCGAGCGCTACCACCGAGATCGGGACGCCGTCTGCGCCGACCAGCCGGACGGTCTCGGCGTTCTGGAGCACCAGGCTCGCTTTCACGCCACCGGCCTCGGCCTCGACCAGCAGGAGCGGCCGCTGCTCGATCTTCACCCGGCCCACTCCGGCATCCCTGAGCATCCCGTCGTGGGTGGCGACGAGCACATGGTCTCCGGCCGAGAGGTCCGACAGGTAGGCGGTCTTCTCCCCGGGAACCAGGGTGTAGGCATGGACCGCACCGGCGTTCACCCTGAACGGGCGGGGGCTGACATAGGGATTCTCGAGGGTTTCTGCCTGGACCAGCAGGAGTGCAGACGAGGTGTTTCCCACGAGGATCCCCTCCCCTTCCCCCAGCATGGAACAGGTGTCAACACAGACGCGGTCGCCCATCCCGACCGGACGGACCGCGGTGACCGTAAACGGGACCAGTTCGGTCCGCCCGGTGCCGGCCCGGACCCGTGCGCCGATCTTCCGGATCAGGGCAGGGGTCGGGTCTTTCAGGAGGATTCCCCGCACCCCCTTCTCGAGCACGGTCAGGGCCACGTCAGCCTCTTCCTCGGATCGCACCACCGCGATGATCCGGTCGGAGACGGCGACAAGGTTCTCGAGCGGGATGACCCGCCAGTCGCCGGTCTCCACCACCACCGTTCCCTTCTTCGCCATGGCTTCTGCTTCTTCCATTCCTTCCGTGCCCCTGATGGTGACCTCGAAGACATCGGTTCCCCACCGGAGATCTCCGTCATCTGAGACAACCTTCATCCTGCCGAGCGCTTTTACCGGTGCGGCGGTTTCCGTAACGATTACATCGGCTCCGCTCTCGATGGCCGTGGTCGCGAGCTCCTTT
>JAAEES010000036.1 GCA_013415575.1 Methanomicrobiales archaeon
TCCGGTGCTTTGTTCAGGAGGGCAATAGTTCCCGGGGGGATGAGCGGTGCTCCAAAATGATCTTCAAAGATCCTGTTAACCAGCTCGCAGTCGGCCGGAAAAGCAGGGCGGGCATCACCAGGAGGAGTGATTCCGACCTTCCGTGTGGCAGCCCCGCACCCGCAGACGCCAGACAGCACCGGCACGTGGCAGGTATCGCACCAGTGGAGGAGTATCTTTCCAAGGTAAGACGGGCGCATTCTCGTACTCATACGTTGGTGATGAGGAAATAAATAGGCAGGGGATTCGCGCCAGGTTTGATCGCTTCTTGCCGTTTCCCGGCAACAGCCCATGATTCATCGTTTATTTCTGTAATTTTCATTTTTAAGCCATATTTTCCGGTCTCTTCCTCACTGCAAATAGTATTGTTTATCAAGCTTCAGATCGCTACCTTCTCGTACATTATCAGCCATGGCTGGAAAAGTGATTCCGGGAACCACCCGATCCGGGTGGCCAGGGGCCTGTCATGCTCTGAATGTATGTGATCGTTATGTGGGAAATGGGACCTCAGACGAACCATTCCCGGGGCCCGGGGTGATGCCATGATTGCATTTTTTGTCACGTTCCTCCTCGTCTTCTGTATCTACCTTCTTCTGACGGCAGGGAGCGGAACGATCGGGTTCTGGTCAGCATCTGAACTCATTGCGGGTGCAGGGCTGAGTATCGTGGTGGCAGGGATTACCAGAAAGTTCCTGTGCCGGTCGAACAATTATCGGATGGCAAACCCGCTGCGCCTCCTGCTCATTCCGATCTATATCCTCGGACCATTCCTGATCGAGGTGACCGTGGCCAACATCGATGTGGCAGGAAGGGTGATCACCGGGAGGATACGCCCAGGGATCATAAGGGTCTCGTCGGATCTGAAGACCGATCTCGGCATCTTCATGCTCGCGAACTCGATCACCCTCACTCCGGGAACGATCACGGTCGATATTGATGAGAAGACCCACGATCTGTTTATCCATAAGATCAACATCGCACCGGGCGATGAGGAGAAGGCAACCGTTCCGGCGCGTGAACTCTTCTCCTTCGCCGACATCCCAGCCTGGATACGGAGGATTGCAGAATGATCGGGTATTTCTCTCCCGTCGCATTCATACTCGTCGCCCTCGTCTGCCTGGCCATGGTCCGCCTGGTCCGGGGGCCGACCCCGGCCGACCGGGCGGTTGCAGTGGACACGGTCAATACCCTCATCGTCGCAGTGCTGATCCTCCTCGGTGTGGTGTACCGGCAGATCATCTTCATCGATGTGGCCATCGTCTATGCCCTCCTCTCCTTTGTCAGCACCCTCTTCATCGCCAAGTACATCGGGGGTGAACTCTGACATGATCGCCGATATTCTGGTACTCGCCTGCCTTGCGGTCGGGACCTTCTTCAACGCCCTCGGAATCGTCGGACTGCTCCGGTTCCCGGATGTATACACGAGGATGCACGCCACAACCAAGATGACCACGTTCGGTTCGGTCTTCACAGCCCTGGCTGTGATCATCTACGGGGGTGCCTCCTGGCTGGGAACCACGGATTCCCAGTATGTCATCCTCGCTGTCCACACCCTGATTGCCGCCGTGGCCCTTGCATTCACCAACGCGCTCGGCTCCCATGCGATCGCACGGGGAGCCCGCCGGTCCGGGATCAGACCTGCACCGGCGGTCGTGGACCGGTTGGAGGAGGTATACCCATGATCGAGATGCTGGTTCACCTGCTGGTCATCGCCGGGCTCATCGCCTCAGCCCTGCTGGTGTACTGGTTCCGTGACCTGCTGGCCGCCACCCTGTCAGCCGGGATCTTCAGTTTCCTGATATCACTCGAGTTCTACATTCTCCAGGCCCCGGACGTGGCAATCTCCCAGGCAGCGATCGGGGCCGGGCTGACAACGGCCATCTTCATCGTTGCTATCAGGGCAACAAACCGGTACGAAGGGGGTGGATCATGAAGCGGGGTCTCGTCCTGCTGATCTTTGTCATCCTGGCCGGCGGCCTCCTGCTCATCCCGGCCCTGCTGGATTTCGGGGTTCCGGCGTTCAGTGACATGGATGACTATTTCCTGAAAAACGGGCAGGAACAGACAGCAGCAAACAACATCGTCACCGCGGTGGTCTTCGATTACCGTGGTTTCGATACCCTCGGGGAATCGGTCGTGCTCTTTACCGCGGTGGTGGGGGTCGGGCTGATGTTCCGGCACATGCTGAAGGAGGAAGAGTATGAGGATGAGTAAACTGGTCCGGACCGGGGCAGACCTGCTCTACCCCTTCGCCCTGATCTTCGGGCTCTATATCATCCTGCACGGCCACCTGACCCCCGGCGGGGGGTTCCAGGGTGGAGCGGTGGTCGCCACCGGGGCGGCCATCGTGATCGTGGCCTGGGCCTACGAGGACGTTGCAGGGATGATCCGGAAGGTCACCATGAAGGCCCAGGAATCGGCCGGGCTGCTCCTCTTCATCGGGACAGCCGCGCTGGCCCTGGGTCTCGGGTATGCCTTCTTCACCAACGTCCTTGCCAATTCGGGCAGCCTGTTCGGGCTGTCCGTTCCCTTCGGGCCAAACCCGGGGGAGCTGAATACTGCCGGGGTGATCCCAATCATGAATATCGCAGTTGGCATCGAGGTCTGGGGCGGCCTGACAGTCATCCTCCTGTACCTGCTCTCGGGGCTGAAGAAGGAGGAGGGGAGCTGATATGTTCTGGAACCTCCCCTTCATTGCCGTGGTGACCCTCGGCCTGATCGGGCTTGCCACGGTGGTGACCAAGAAGAACCTGATCAAGATCTTCCTCGGCATCAACATCTTTGAGGCCGCAGTCAACCTCTTCCTGATCAGCCTCGGGTACCGGGAAGGCGGGATTGCCCCCATCTTCACATCGGCGCCATCGACCGAAATGGTCATGGCCACCCCGCAGGCGCTCACCCTCACCTCGATCGTGATCGGGGTCGCCACGAGCGCCCTGCTCCTCTCCTTTGCGGTGATTATCTGGAAGAAGTACGGGACGATTGATACCGACCAGATCAGGAGGCTGCGCGAATGAACGGATTCCTGATGACGAATGCACCGGCACTCCTGATCATGCTCCCCCTGATCGGGGCATTTGTAACACCGTTCATCGGCAGGATTTCCCCGAGAGTCCGGTCTGCCTGGGTCATCCTGATCATGACCCTGACCACCCTGACCGCGCTCCTGCTCGCGTCCGATGTCTTCCTGAACGGCACGCAGATCTACGTGTTCGGGGCTGCCGATCCTGACCTTGCCATCCCGCCCGATTCGGGCGGAATCCCCATCCGGATCATTTTCACCGTAGATGCCATGAGCGCTTTAATGCAGGTGATCGGGGCAATCACCGGTTTTGCGGTCCTGCTCTACTCCATCTCTGCCGATCGCATCCATTCCGGACTGGAGAGTTTCTACACCCTCTTCCTCCTGATGATTGCCGGGATCATGGGCATGGTCTCAACGGGGGATCTCTTCAACTTCTTTGTTTTCCTTGAGATCCTCTCCATCTCCTCGGCAGGCCTGATAGCCTACCGGATAGACGGAGGACTGGCAGTGGAAGCCGCACTCAAGTACTTCGTCCTCTCCACCATCGGGGCAATGGTGATCCTGATCGGGATCGGCATCTACTATGGAGAGTACAACGCCCTCAATATCGCCGTGATAGCCTCCCGGATGCAGTTCACCCTGCTCGACCAGATCGCACTGGTGCTGATCATCGCCGCCCTGGCCATGAAGTGCGGGTCAGTCCCCATGCACTTCTGGACGCCGGACGCCTACTCCATGGCTCCGTCCTCCATCACCGCCATGCTGGTGGTGGCCAGCCAGGCCAGCCTGTACGGGCTCTTCCGGGTAGTCTTCACCCTCTACAATGTCACGCTGAACGCGATGACCGTGGGCTGGATCATCATCATACTCGGGGTGCTCTCCATGGTGGTCGGGGTGACCATGGCCATTCCCCAGAAGAACGTGAAACGACTGATGGCCTACCACGCCATCTCCCAGACCGGGTATATGCTGCTCGGAGTCGGGGTGGGCCTCGCAGTCCTCGGCAACCAGCCGCTGATGGAGTCATTCGGGTACATCGCTATGGAAGGCGGGATCTTCCACATCATCAACCATGCCATGTACAAGGGACTCCTCTTCCTCACCGCAGGGGCAATCTTCTTCCGGATCGGAACCTACAACCTCAATAAAATGGGCGGGCTTGGCCACTCCATGAAGTACACCATGATCTTCTTCATCATCGGTGCGCTGGCCATTGCCGGTATACCGCCCTTGAACGGATTTGCTTCGAAACTTATGATCTACGAGTCAGTGTTTGCCTTTAACCCGGTCCTGGCAGTGATCGCCATGGTGGTGAGCATTCTCACCCTCGCCTCCTTTGTCAAGGTCTTCCACTCGATATTCATGGGACCGAAACTCCCCGAGTACGAAACGGTCCAGGAGGCGCCGGTACCCATGCTTATCGGGATGGGGGTCCTTGCGGCCATCGTCATCCTCTTCGGCCTCTTCCCCCAGTCGGTGGTAAACGGCCTGATAGCCCCTGCCGCCCATGCCCTTGCTGACCAGAGCGGGTATATCGCCGCCGTCCTCGGAGGTGCCTGAGATGGATCTCTTTGCCAGCCTCTCCACCGGCACCGGATACTGGAACCCGCTCGCCTGGCTGCTTGCCACGGTTGTTGCAGCGGTGATCGTGTACCTCATCTGGCGAAGGGGAGAGTCAGGATACAAGAAGGGAACCGCCCAGACCACCCCCTTCATCTCCGGGAACCCCGAACCGGCGAAGGGGATGGTCCATGTCCGGGCATCCAACCTGTACTGGGGCTACCTCGATGCCCTGAAAGGATACTATGATCTCATCGTCCCCGCCCATACCGGTGTGGTGAACGACTACCTGCTCTGGTATCTCGGGGTCACGGCAGCGCTCATTATCGTGGTGGTGGTGTTCGTATGAAGCCCACCCCGTCATTCAACCGTTCCCTCTGGGTCTATCACTTCAACTCAGGGTCCTGCAACGGCTGCGAGATTGAGATCGTGGCTGCCATCACGCCACGGTATGACCCTGAGCGGTTCGGCATCAAACTGGTGGGGAGCCCCCGCCACGCCGACGTGATGCTGGTGACCGGACCGGTGGTGAAGAAGATGAAGGACCGGCTCCTGAGGGTGTATTCCCAGATCCCGGATCCCAAGGTGGTGATGTGCATCGGCACCTGCGGAATCTCCGGAGGAGTCTTCTACGACTCATACAACCTTGAGGGGCCGGTCGACGAGGTGATCCCGGTAGACGTGTACGTGCCCGGCTGCCCGCCCCGGCCCGAGGCCATCATCCACGGAGTAGTAACAGCGCTTGCAAAACTCGAGAGACTGGAAGGAGGCAGTGCATGACAGAAAAGGTACTTACACCGGAACAAGTCGCACAGGTATTCCGTGAGAAATTCGGCGGCGCCGTAACCGATATCAGGATCACCGAGCGGCGGGAAGGGGCAAAGAAGAACCCCAACTTCAATATCTGGATCGATATCGACCGGTCGATCCTCAATCCCGCTGTTGCCACCCTGATCGAGATCCACTTCCCCCACTTTGCGGTCATCTCCGGGGTGGATGCCGGTGATGCGGTCCGGCTTATCTACCACTTCACCGTCTTCTATGGCAATCCCGGCAGCGAATGCACCGTGAGTTTCTCGGTGAACCTCCCGAAGGACGACCTTGCCGTGCCGACCATCTCCAGCCTCATTCCCGGAGCCGTTTTCTCGGAACGCGAGAAGCAGGAGTTCCTCGGGGTCAGGGTCACGGACATCCCAGACGGGCGCCGGCTCTTCCTGCCTGAGGATTTCCCTGAAGGGGTTTATCCCTGGAGAAAGGATGAGACAGGAATTCCCGAGGGCATGATCAAGGATCTCTGGCGTTCCAGACGACCGACGGACCGGCCGGCTCCTCCTGCCGGGGAAAAGGAGCTGTGCGAACTCCCGGCAGAAGATGCCCCCCCAAAGGAGGGATCCTCATGAGCGAGGGGAAGAAGTCACCCTATATCGTCCCGATCGGGCCCACCCACCCGGCACTGAAGGAACCGGTGATGTTCACCTTCGAGATGGACGGAGAGATGATCCGGGATGTGGACTTCGCGCCCGGCCAGACCCACCGGGGGATCGAGTGGATGGGCATGCGGAGAAACCCGGTCCAGATCGTCCACCTCACCGACCGGATTTGCGGTATCTGCGGGGTGTCCCACACTCTCGCCTTCTCGCGGGCGGTGGAACAGATAACGGAGATCGAGGTCCCGGAGCGGGCTGATTACATCCGTACCATTATTGCCGAGTTCGAGCGGATCCAGTCCCACCTGCTCTGGGCGGGTGTGGCTGCCCACGAGCTCGGGTTTGACTCCCTCCTCCACCTGACCTGGCGGGTACGGGAGCAATCGATGGACGTGATCGAGAACCTCACCGGGAACCGTGTCAACTACGGTCTCGTCCAGGTGGGTGGAGTGAGGCGGGACATCGTTCCCGAACAGCACCGGATCATCGAGGACTGCCTTTCCGCCTACGAGGGTCTGCTCGGCAAGCTTCTCGACCTGTTCCTGCACGATAAAACCATCGCCATGCGGTGCAGGGATGTCGGGCTGCTCTCAAAAGAAGATGCCCTGAAGCTCTGCACGGTTGGTCCGACTGCCCGGGCTTCCGGGGTGAACGTGGATCTCCGGCAGGACTACCCGTACTGTGCCTACGGCGACCTCGATGTCCGGGCCATCCTGCCCGACCAGTACGCAGGTGAGACCCGGGGTGATGTCTACGACAGAATCGTGGTCAGGCTGCTCGAAGTGGGACAGTCCTGCGGGATCATCCGCCAGTGCCTCTCTGAAATGCCGGCCGGTGAGATCACCGCAGAACCGAAACTTGCCAAGCTCCTGGCCATCTGCAAGAAAGCCAGGGGAGAAGCGATCGGCAGGGTTGAGGCCCCCCGGGGCGAGTGCTTCCATTATGTCCTGATGGAAGGAAAGGAGGCCCCCGCCTCATGGAAGGTCAAGGCTTCCTCGTACAGCAACCTGATGTCCTGGATACCCATGCTGAGGGGCGAGCAGATCGCCGATATCCCCATCATCGTAGCCTCAATCGACCCCTGCCTCTCATGCACCGACCGTGTCGCGGTGGTGCGGGCCGCTTCCCGATCGATCTATTCCAAGGATGACCTGCACCGGTTATCGGTTGAGAAGACCAGGAGGCTGCAGCAATGACCCTGGCAGGCACTATCGGGAGCATCATCCTCTGGACGGTGCTCGTCTCCCTGTTTGGCCTGGTCGCCGGCCTCTTCCTGCTCGGGATTGATCGGAAGCTTGCCGCCCACATGCAGGCCCGCATCGGACCTCCCCTGCGACAGCCGTTCATCGATATCCGGAAACTGCTGGTAAAAGAGAACATCGTCCCGGAAAACGCCATACCATGGCTCTTCAACAGTGCCCCGGTCATCGCCGTGGTCTCGAGCCTGGTCATCCTCCTCTACATCCCGCTCGGGAGCCTCATCTCCCCGCTCGGGATGTACGGGGACCTGATCCTGGTGATGTACCTCCTCACCATCCCGGCGCTGGCCATGGTGGCGGGTGGATTCGCATCCGGCTCCCCCTACGCAACGGTGGGGGCACAGCGTGAGATGGTGACCATGATCGGGTACGAGTTCCCGCTGGCCATCGTGGTGATCGGAATCGCATGGCGGCTCTGGGCTGCAGGCGTGGCACACCCCTTCCTGCTCTCGAGCATTGCCGGAAACCCGATCTGGGGAATCGTCGGTCCGCTCGGCATTATCGGCCTGATCCTTCTCCTCATCGTGCTGGCCGTGGTCACGCCTGCGGAACTCTCCCGTATCCCCTTCGATACCCAGGAGGCGGAGACCGAGCTTGCAGGAGGGCTGCTGGTGGAGTACTCCGGGCGGAACCTGGCCCTCTTCTCCCTCTCCACCGCGGTCAAGACCCTGGTGATGGGAGCGCTGGCCGTGGCTATCTTCTTCCCCTGGAACCTCTCCTCATTTGTTGCCATGCCGGCAGGTGTCGCACAGGTCGCCGACCTGCTCTTCTTCCTTGCCAAGGTGGTGCTGGTGATGTTCATCACCGTCACGCTGGTGAGAGTGGGGATGGCCCGGTTCCGGATCAACCAGGTCGTCACCGTGTACTGGGTCCATTTTGCCCTGATCGGCCTTGCCGGACTGCTGCTGCTGATGGCAGACTCTGCGCTCGGAACAGCTGCGGGGGTGCTCTGATGGCGCTCCTGCCCATGTTTCCGGAGCTGCTGAAGCAACTCTTCCGCCCACCGGCTACCAACAGGTTCCCGGCAAAGTACCTCCCGCCATCAGTCACCGGGTTCCTGGAGAAGGTGGCGGCCGGGCAGGCAACACTCGTGCCTCCGGTGCAGACCCCCCCAAAGTTCCGGGGCAAGATCGAATACCAGCGGGACGGCTGTATCGGGTGCTCGCTCTGCGTCAAGGTCTGCCCCTCGAATGCCATCGAGCTCCTTGAGGAGACCAAGAGGATCCGGATCTGGGTGGACCAGTGCATCTTCTGTGACCGATGCATTCCTCCTCGCCGATGAGGACCGGTATTCGGAGAATCTGATTGTGGAGTGAAGACTCAGCCACTTTTTTTCAGGTATCAGTCCGCACAGTACTGACGCGACGCTCCCGGGGCACCGCCCCGCTGCTGCGGCGCCCCACTGTGCGATAGCGTCCGGTGCGTTCTCTCTCAGTTGATGCTTGGGTGTATCCCACGCTTCTCTTCGCGGTATAACCAGATATCCCGCAGGGGGTTCTCCCAGCGGCAGGGGCAAAGCGGAGCGAGCCTATGGGAGCGTCAGAGATCCGGCTCCACTGTTTAAAATTGGACGTGAGTACCTCACGCTTCCGCACGGTACTCTTGAATCTGCCCGGTGTCTTCTTCCTCAAGGATCCGGATCAACCTATCGGCCCCTCGCCGAACGGCATCAGTGAGCGCCTGGTCCATCTCCGTCTGAGCGGGCTGGATGCCGATGAAGAGGATCCGCCCTGCATCATGAGAGAGAAATTCGATCAGGATGCTGAGCGGAAGGGCATGGGTGCCGAGGGTCACCGCGGCAATGTCG
>JAAEES010000194.1 GCA_013415575.1 Methanomicrobiales archaeon
TGAAATTCATGTCCAGCGGTGTTCATCCACGTTGATTTTCAGGCGTTTCAGGACGCTCAATGCAGGAAATAAATAAATAAGGGTTACGCCTTATCGGAATTCGGAGTGATGCCGATGATTCAGGAAGGAACACTGTTTACCATCCAGCATTGGACGGTAAAACCCGGGAAGGAGGAAATATTCCTGGAAAAATGGGAGAAATTTGTGCAATGGACATTGAATAACCTGAGGGGGGCCCGATGGGTATACATGGTCCAGGACCAGGACCAGAAAAACAAATTTATCTCGTTCGGACCGTGGGAATCTCCGGAAAGCATCGCTCAATGGCAACAATCTCCGAAATTCACATCTGCCTTCGACGAGTTCAGGGAACTCTGTGATGAGATTCAACCCGGCACGATGAGAGAGGTTATCCATGTCAGGCACTAGGCATGGAGTATGAGGTCATCAACGGGAGCACGAATCACTCCGGGCAATGAGCTGAAAAATTTTCCCTGGTTCTCTTACTCGACGAGCTTCCTTGCTTCCTCAACCGGTACTGCCACAAGGGTCTCGATAGCCATGTTCTCGCCCCTGCGTATGGCCATTTTCATCGCAACTTTTTCACTGGGGGCTTCAAACACCGCAACGGCATCGTACCTTCCCAGTGTCCAGTAAATGCCATGCCAGGTAATCCCTTCTTTCGTGTCTGCTTCTACTCTTTTCAGGTTCTCGGCGACAACTTCTTTCGTCTGCTTCTTTTTGAACTTCACCAGTGCTACGAAATACACATCTCTCACCCGATCCCTTTTCAGGGCATGCTACCATGTGAAAGGGAGGATATAAAGGTATCCGGACGGAAGAGTGCCGGATGCGACTCTGGCCATGATCTTCATCGAATCCGATGATCACCCGCTGGGTATGACCGGAGTGTACTATTTCACGTCCGCACAGCAGATTACTACACCAGGATGACGGACTCCCGGCCCCAGGCCGAATCGCTGTGGTCACCGTTGCAGAACCAGTTCTTCATGGGCCTCTGGATCGCACAGGCCGTCTCCAACATCGGGACCTGGATGCAGAGCACCGGGGCAGCGTGGCTGATGACCAGCCTCGACCCGTCGCCCCTGATGGTGGCCCTCGTCCAGACGGCATCGAGCATTCCTGTCTTTTTCCTCGGCGTGGCTGCCGGCGCCCTTGCCGACATCATCGATCGCCGGGTGCTGCTCATCTTCACCCAGGTCTGGATGCTCGTCTCTGCAACCGTACTTGCGCTGCTCACCGTTCTGAACCTGACCACCTCCTCGTCGCTGCTGCTCCTCACATTCTCCCTCGGCGTGGGCTCGGCCTTCATGTCACCGGCCTTCCAGGCAATCTTCCCCGAACTTGTCAAACGAAAGGAACTTCCCGCCGCGGTCACGCTCAACGGTGTCTCCTTCAATATCGCGAGGTCCGTTGGCCCGGCCCTGGGCGGGGTGGTCGTAGCCCTGGCCGGGCCCGGAGCCGTCTTCCTGCTGAATGCCGTGTCGTTCGTCGGCGTCGTCGTCGTCCTGTACCGCTGGCACCCGCCGGGACGGTGGAACCCGCTGCCGTCAGAACGGCTACTGCCTGCTATCCGCATGGGCATCCGGTACGCCCGGTATGCGACCGACCTCCAGGCAGCCCTGATCCGGACCGGGGTATTCATCACGTTTGCCAGTGCGCTCTGGGCCCTCATGCCCCTCGTTGCCCGGTTCAACCTCGGCCTGGGTGCTGCCGGCTACGGGATCCTCCTCGGTGCAGTCGGGCTGGGGTCCCTGATCGGTGCCGCGATCCAGCCCTATCTCCGGCAGCGGGCCCAGGTCAACGAACTGGTCACCTTCTCGGAGCTGATCTTTGCGGCAGCGACCATTGCCCTGGGATACCTGCTCTCTCTCCCCCTGCTCATCATCGCCATGCTGATCGGTGGCATCGCCTGGCTCATCCTCATGGCCAGCTTCAACACCATGGTCCAGACGGTGGTGCCGTCATGGGTGCAGGCCCGGGCCCTCGGCCTGTACATAACGGTCTTCATGGGAGGGATGGCATTCTCGAGCATCCTGTGGGGGATTGCCGCAGAGACGATGGGTGTACAGACCACCCTGCTGATCTCCGGGATCGGCCTCGTCGCCTCCCTGCTGTTCATGTCAAAGGTGCCGGTACGGGACGGGGTTCACCTGGACCTCTCCCCGTCCGTCCCCTGGCCCGAGCCGCGGATGGTCATCGAGCCGCACAGGGACTCGGGACCGGTGCTCATCACCATCGA
>JAAEES010000037.1 GCA_013415575.1 Methanomicrobiales archaeon
TATCAGGCTCAGGCTATGATCGAGGCGGGGACCATCACCACCCCGAAACCGGCAGAGAAGGAGATCGGTATCGGCTACCTGAACTCCGATCATCACGCAGCGCTCTTCGTTGCGGTGAAGAACTGGCAATACTTCAACGACAACTACGGGATTGCCCTGAAACCGGTGGACGGGACACAGTCCCGGCCCGAGAAGGCAGAGCTTATCGTCAACGGCCAGAAGATTGCCGATGTCCGGCTCATTCCGGGTGATGCAGGCCCGCAGCTGATGCAACTGGCCTCAACAGAAGCAATCCAGTTCGCCTATGTCGGAAACCCCCCGGCTATCGCAGCGGTTGACAAAGGAACCCCGATCAAGATTCTCCTGGCAATAAATACCGAAGGCTCCGGTGTGGTCGTTTCCAATGAGTCCCCGGCAACAGACTGGGAGAGTTTCGTGGACTGGGCCGAGATCCGTTCGGCGGCCGGAAAACCATTGGTCATTGCCGCACCCGGTAAGGGATCCATCCAGGATGTCATGATCCGGTACTCCCTTGAGTGGAGTGGTTTATCAGTCAGTGAAGGATAACGTATAGGAAGCATGAGGAGCCCCGTTCCCCTCCTCCTCCCTGTCCTTCTCATTGTGGGATGGGAGGTTGCGGCATATATTATCGACAACCCCTTCATCCTCCCCTCACTTACAACCGTAATTCCCATCCTCCTCCACCCATTCTCTGCAGAATATACACTCGGCACCGGCAGCCTGATGGACAATGCGGCGGTGAGCCTGTTCCGGGTGGCATCAGGGTTCGCCCTTGCCGCAGTGATCGCCATTCCGCTCGGAATCGGGATGGGCAGGTCTCTGTTCCTGAATGATTTTCTGGACGCCACCATCGAGCTCCTCCGCCCTATTCCCCCGCTCGCCTGGGTCCCCCTTGCCCTGGCATGGTTTAAAATCGGATTCGTCTCGATTGTGTTCATCATTTTTATCGGAGCGTTCTTCCCCATCCTCCTGAATACCATCGACGGGGTCAAATCGATCAAGCGGACCTGGGTGGAGGTAGCCGGAACACTCGGTGCACGGGAGACGCAGGTCCTTGGAAAGGTCATCCTCCCCGGCGCTTCCCCGACCATCTGGACCGGACTCCGTGTCGGGTTCGGGATAGCCTGGATGTGCGTGGTGGCCGCGGAGTGGCTGCCGGGGATCACCCGGGGGCTCGGGTACCTCATCCTCTACGCCTACAACTTCGGCCAGACCAATGTTATCATCGCCGGCATGGTGGTGATCGGGGTCATCGGGATCCTGATCGACCAGGTATTCAAAGCCGGGGAGCGCAGGTGGTTCTCGTGGAGGTCGCTTGATCGATGAGGTCACACCAGAACAACGGGGTGCTGGAAGGATGACGCTGACCATCCGGCACCTCACCAAGGAATTCCCGGTTCCGGGCAAGGAGAATATCACTGCCCTCTCGGATATCAACCTGAAAGTTGGGAACAAGGAATTCGTCTCCGTGCTCGGCCCTTCCGGGTGCGGAAAGACCACGCTCCTTCGCATCATTGCCGGGCTCGATTCCACCACGTTCGGTACTATCGAACTGGACGGAGAGATCATCGACAGCCCGAGCCCCCAGATGGTAATGATATTCCAGGAGTACTCGCTCTATCCATGGAGGACGGTGAGGGACAACGTTACCTTCGGGCTCGAAGTGGAGGGCATGAAGAAACCGCAGGCCCGTGAAGTGGCCCTGAACTACCTTCACCTTGTCGGACTCGATGAATTTGCGGAACGGTATCCCTATGAACTCTCCGGAGGAATGCGCCAAAGGGTGGCTGTTGCCAGGGCGCTTGCTATCGAACCGCAGATCCTGCTGATGGATGAGCCGTTCGGGGCGCTCGATGCCCAGACCCGGAACAAGCTCCAGAAAGAGCTCCTTGAGATATGGGAGCAGACCCGGAAGACCATCCTCTTCGTGACCCACAGCGTGGATGAAGCCGTCTACCTCTCGGACCGGATCGTGGTCCTGACGCCCCGCCCGGGGCGAATCCGGGATATCATTGTGAGCCCACTCCCGAGACCGCGTGACAGGACAAGCCCGGAATTCGCGCGAATCCGGAGGTATGTCCTCGATCTCATTGACGAAAGCGGGAAAGCAAAGGAAGGTTTAAGAGGGCAAACCTCAACTTTATAAAGAACCGAGACCGCGACGGAGTTGTTGGGTTATGGTACGAAAACCAGGTAAAATGTATAGGAATGTTTCAAAGCGGGCCTATACAAGACGGGAATATATGGGCGGTATCCCAGGGAGCAAGATCGTCCAGTTCGATATGGGGAACCTCTCGCAGGAATTTCCTGTCGAGGTGAACCTGATTGTTGAAGAGACCTGCCAGATACGGCACACGGCACTTGAAGCCGCCCGTATCAGCATCAACCGGAAACTGCTGAAGGAGATCGGCCGGATGAACTTCCACCTGAAACTCCGCGTCTTCCCCCACCATGTCCTGCGGGAGAACAAGCAGGCAACCGGTGCAGGGGCAGACCGTGTTTCCGAGGGGATGCGGCTTGCCTTCGGGAAGGCGGTCGGGACAGCTGCACGGGTCGAGAGCGGCCAGATCATCTACACCACCTATACCACCCCCCAGTACGTGGACAAGGCAAAGGTGGCCATGAAGGCCGGTGGGCACAAACTCCCCTCTCCTTCCTATATCACCATCGTGGAAAAGGCAGTCCCCGCTACACCCGTGACCGAATCTGCACCGAACTAAACACTCCCCGAACCTCTTTTTATTCCGGCGGACAACACCGGATGGAAATGATTATAGAGTTCATTTCCTCACTCCTACTGATGCTTATCCCGGCTGGAAAGGAATTTTCTGCGGCGGTCTCATATGCGACATGCCAGGCAATCCGGGAAGCGGAGATACGGCTTCCTCCCGATGTCATTGCTGCGATCCGGAACGCTGCTGCGAAAGAATCCAGTGACATCGCACGTCAGGAGCTCGGGCACATCCTTGAGAATATCGGCCTTGCCGAACGCCTGGGCGTACCGATCTGCCAGGACACCGGCGTCCCGGTGGTGTACCTGACCGTCCCCCCTGAAGTCCCGGTCACCCGCGACCTCCTGGAAGCTGTTGCAGAAGGCGTCAGGACGGCGACCCGGATGATCCCGCTCCGGCCTAATGTCGTACTCCCGCTGGAACGGGCCAATTCCGGCGATAATACCGGACCGGGGATGCCGGCAATCCACATTCGTCCCGGCGAACGCATGGAGATTACCGTTCTCCCAAAGGGGGCAGGGGCGGAGAACATGTCGCGTCTGGCCATGCTCCTTCCCACGGAACAGGACCGGATTCCCCGCTTCGTTGCAGAGACCATGCTGATTGCCGGTGGGAGACCCTGTCCTCCGGTCGTGCTGGGAGTCGGTATCGGAGGTACGTTCGATGGCGTGGCAGCCCTGGCAAAGGAAGCACTCCTCGAACCGATCGACAGCATGGACCCGTTCGAACAGGAACTCTGTGATGCGGTGAACGCCCTCGGAATTGGTCCGATGGGTCTAGGGGGGAAGACAACCGCACTCGCAGTTAAAGTGAAAACAGCGTCATGCCACACCGCCTCGCTGCCGGTTGCCGTGAATGTCCAGTGCTGGGCGGCCAGGAGAGCAACACGGGAGGTCATCTGGTGAGTCCCATTCATTTGAGAACCCCTCTCTCCCGTGAGGTACTGGATCTCCGGGCTGGTGATCAGGTGACCCTTTCGGGAATCGTCTACACCGCCAGGGATGAAGCCCATCTGCGGATGATGGAAGACGGCATACCGTTTGACCCGGAAGGTGCTGCCATCTACCACTGTGGACCGGTCATCAGCGGGTCCCGCATCCTCGCCGCAGGGCCGACAACGTCCGCCCGGCTGAACAGGCTGACCGGATTTCTTCTCAATGCCGGAGTCCGTGCCCTCATCGGTAAAGGAGGCATGAGCACCCAGGTGGTTGACCAGCTGAGAGGGCAGGGGGTGTACCTCGCCCTGACCGGCGGCTGCGCTGTCCTTGCCGCATCCCGGATGACACTCAGGGGAGTATACTACGAAGACCTGGGAATGGCTGAGGCGATCTGGATTGTCGAACTTGACCGCCTCCCCCTGGTGGTGGGGATCGATTCTCAGGGAGGAGACCTCTTCGGAGCAATCGCGCGGGAGGCAAAATTACAATTCGACAGACGATACACCATATAGATACAGGACCATCCCATGAGACTGGTAATCGATGAAAGCCGGTGCAAAGGCTGCAACCTCTGCACGCTGGTCTGCCCCTACCGGATCTTTCGACCCGGCACCACGGCTAACAGGCGGGGAGTAATTGTTCCCGAGCTTGACCGTCCCGAGCGGTGCGCAAACTGCCGGCTGCAGCACCTGTACGGGCGGAGACTCTGCGGGGTCTGCCAGATGATCTGCCCTGACCAGGCAATAACCTGGGAGGAAGAGGGGCCCTGTGAGCCCGTGAAGGTGGCGATTGAATATTGAGCCGCATTGAATTCATGCAGGGGAACACCGCCTGTGCCGAGGGGGCGCTCGCTGCAGGTTGCCGGTTCTTCGGCGGGTACCCGATCACGCCCTCCACTGAGGTCGCCGAGCATATGGCGCTGAAGCTCCCGAAGACAGGGGGGGTCTTCATCCAGATGGAGGATGAGATCGCCAGCATTGCTGCGGTCATCGGCGCCTCCTGGACCGGAATGCGGGCAATGACTGCCACGAGCGGACCCGGATTCTCGCTGATGATGGAGAACCTCGGCTTTGCAGTCATGACCGAGACTCCCTGCGTCGTGGTGAATATCCAGCGGGGAGGTCCGTCCACCGGGCAGCCGACCATGGCTGCGCAGGGCGACATGCTCCAGTGCCGGTTCGGATCTCACGGCGATTACAGTGCAATCGCCCTCTCCCCTGCCAGTGTCCAGGAGATGTACGACCTCACCGCAGAAGCCTTCAACCTTGCCGATCGTTTCAGGATCCCGGTCTTTGTCATGGCCGACGAGATCATAGGGCATATGCGGGAGAAGCTGGTGGTTCCGGACACAGTCCTCCGTGTGGATCGTAAACCGCTTCAAAAAGGAAACCTCCCGTTCAGGGCTGATGACGACCTGGTTCCGGGTTTTCCGACATTTGGAAAAGGGTACGGCGTGCACGTGACCGGCCTCACTCACGATGAACGGGGATACCCCTGTGCAACGAGCCCTTCTGTTCATGAAGATCTGGTGAAGCGTCTGGTGGACAAGGTGGAATCTGCCAGGGATGCCATCGCTTCCTGTGACATCGTCAACCCCGAAGCACAGGTCGTGTTCATATCCTATGGAGCCCCGTCACGGGCGGTCCAGCAGGTTCTCCATGATACCCGCCGCGATGATGTCGGCCATCTCCGGCTGAAACTGGTCTGGCCGTTCGCCGAGTCCCTGCTGTCCCGGTTCCCCGATGCCGAGACCTTCATCATTCCGGAGCTGAACCTTGGACAGATATCCCGCGAGATTGAGCGGCATACCGACCGTACGGTCATCCCGGTTCCGAAACTCGGCGGGGCTCTCCATGATCCATCTGATCTTGCCGGCCTCCTGGAGGAAGTTGCGTGACCTATGAAGACTGGTTCCGGGAGGACCGGCTCCCCCACATCTACTGCGTCGGATGCGGCAACGGGACGGTAATCAACTGCACGCTTTCCGCCGTTGACCAGATGGGATGGAACAAGGAAGAGACCGTTTTCGTCTCGGGAATCGGTTGTTCCTCCCGTGCACCGGGATACATCGTCACCGATTCCCTGCATACCACACATGGCAGGGCGATTGCCTTTGCAACCGGGATCAAGATGGCAAACCCCGATCTCAAAGTGATCGTCTTCACCGGGGATGGGGATCTCGCCGCAATCGGAGGAAACCACTTTATCCACGGCTGCCGGCGCAATATCGATCTCACCGTGGTATGCATGAACAATATGATCTACGGCATGACCGGAGGTCAGGGAAGCCCCACCACTCCTCCGGGGGCTCTCTCGACCACTACCCCGTACGGTTCCCGGGAGGCGGCCTTTGACCTCTGTGGACTGGCAGCGGCCGCTGGAGCGAATTACGTGGCGAGGTATACTTCCTACCATGTCACGGAACTCACCCGTGCAGTCAGGGCCGGCCTGGAGAGCCCGGGATTCTCGTTCATCGAAGCCCTGGTCCAGTGCCCCACAAACTATGGCCGGAGAAACAAATTCCGGCAGGTCCTGGACCAGATCGAGTATTTCAAATCCCACGCCCTCCTGGTCCAGAAAGCGAATCGGATGCGTGAGGAGGGGAAGAAGATTCCTGACGATATGATCATCATCGGCGAACTGGCCCGGCGGAACCGCCCGGCACTGGGGGTCCGGAAATGAGAACCGAGATCAGGTTCTCCGGTTTCGGCGGGCAGGGTATCATCCTCGCCGCGGTGATTGTCGGCCGGGCGGCGGTAATGTACGATGGCAAGTACGCGGTCCAGACCCAGGTGTACGGGCCGGAGGCGCGGGGCGGGGCATCGATGAGCGCGGTAATCATCGATGATGAGCCGGTCCTCTTTCCAAAAGTGACCTCTCCTGACATCTATGTGATCATGTCACAGGAAGGATTTGAGAAGTATGGTGTCTCGGTGTGCGAAGGAGCGGTGATGCTGGTCGATTCAACCCTTGTTCATTCACGTCCGTCCTGCCGATGCATCGAGATTCCGGCCACCCGGGAAGCCCGCGAGTCCCTGGGCAGGGATATCGTCGCCAATATCATCATGCTCGGGGCACTGGTTGCTGCAACAGGTGTCGTGAGCCACGAGGCAATCGAGAAGGCTATCCTCGACTCGGTACCACGGGGAACAGAAGAGCTGAATCTCAAGGCGATGAAGAAAGGCTTTGAACTGGTTGAACAGGTGAAGCACGGATGAAACTGCTTGAGTACGAAGCAAAGGCACTATTTGCAGAGCATGACATCCCGGTCCCCCGGGGTATGGTAATCAGGTCTCCGGACGAATTACCCGACCGTATCAAAGATCTCCCCCCCGAATTTGTCCTGAAGGCACAGGTGGAGGTCGGCGGACGCGGAAAAGCCGGCGGCATCCTGATGGCCGATCGGAAGAACGGGGAACATATCGCACGGGAGCTCTTCGGAAAGCAGATCAGGGGAGTTCCGGTCAGGGAGGTCCTTATCGAGGAACGACTGGCCATAACCCACGAGTACTATGCAAGTATTGCTGTCGACCGCTCGTCCAAACAGGCGCTCATCCTCTTTACCGAATCCGGCGGGGTTGATATCGAGACCCTGGCACGGGAAAACCCCGATGCCATCAGGAAAGCCTCCCTGCCGCTCCTCCTCAACCAGATTCCGCCATTCATGCTGAGGGATCTGCTGGGCTCTGCACCAAAGGAACTCGGACCGGTAATCCAGAACCTGTACCGGGTTTTCCTCTCCAGGGACGCGCTCCTTGCGGAGATCAACCCTCTGGTCACCACGCCGGGAGGCCCTTTTGCGGCCGACGCCAAACTGATAATCGATGATAATGCCCTGAACCGCCAGGGGATCACCCAGAACCGCGATCTGACCGAACGGGAGCGCGAGGCGGAGAAGCACGGGTTCTCCTACGTGGAACTGGCCGGTACCATCGGCGTTATCGGTAATGGCGCGGGGCTGACCATGGCCACCCTCGACCTGATCGAGTACTACCAGGGAAAGGCAGCGAATTTCCTCGATGTCGGGGGCGGTGCTGACCAGGAGCGGGTGATGCACGCTGTACGGCTGGTGGCAGCGGACCCATCGGTGAAGGTGATCGTGGTAAACCTCCTCGGGGGCATCACCCGGTGTGACGATGTCGCGAGGGGCATCATCAGCGCCGGTATCAGTCAGCCGGTTATCGTCCGGCTTGCCGGGACAAATGAAGAGGAGGGGCGAAAAATCCTGGACGGACGGGGCTACCGGATGCTGGACAGTATGGAAGAGGCGGTCCAGGCTGCCGTGGAGGCGGTGCAATGATTTACGGAGATAAGAATACCGGCATCATCGTGACCGGGGCGACCGGCAAGCAGGGGGCTTTCCACATCGCCCTCATCAACGAGTACGCCCGACAGGTCGGTGGCCGGGGCGTGGTAGCCGGTGTCTCGCCCGGAAAGGGAGGACAGGAAGTCGTAGGCGTCCCTGTCTACAACAGTATCCGGGACGCCCTCCGGCAGCAGGATGCCTCGGCCGCAATCGTCTTCGTACCGGCATTTGCCGCCGGAGACTCGATCATGGAAGCGGCCGGTGCCGGGCTCTCTCTCGTGGTAGCTATCACCGAGCACATACCCGTTCATGACAGCATGCGGGCAATCGCCTATGCGAAACTGAACGACTGCGCAGTCATCGGGCCGAACTGCCCCGGGCTTCTCTCTCCCGGTGAAGTCAAGATGGGGATCATGCCCGTACACCTCTCCTCCCGGGGTCATGTCGGGGTGATCTCCCGGAGCGGGACCCTCACCTACGAAATCGTCGACCAGCTCACCCGGGC
>JAAEES010000195.1 GCA_013415575.1 Methanomicrobiales archaeon
GCCTGGTCATCCGTTCAGACCTCCGGATGAGCTGCGGGAAGATGTGCGCCCAGGCGGCCCATGCGGCGCTGCTCGCCTACGAGAAGGCTGATGCGGTTTCACGGCGGAAATGGCTCGGGGAAGGGCAGAAGAAGGTCGTCCTCAAGGCTGCCGGTGAACGCGACCTCTTCGAGCTGAAGTCCATTGCCGAGGCGGCGGGAATTGCCGCAGCACTGGTGCAGGACGCCGGAATGACCGAGATTCCGCCGGGCACCATGACCGCTCTCGGGCTCGGCCCGGCAAAGGCAGAGGACATGGACCGGATCACCGGTTCCCTGACGCTGTTATGAGGCTGACCAGCTACCCCCTCGAGCAGGCCCTCGGCATGGACTACTATGCCAGTGACACCCCGGGAATCGGGGGCAGGCTCCGGACGGTTCCCGAGGACTTCACCGTTGAAGAGATCCCGCCGGTGACCGGGGACGACGGGCCATTCCTGGTACTCCGCCTGACCAAGAAGGACTGGGACCAGCAGCGGGCGCTCAGAGAGATCGCCCGGCGTCTGGGCATCTCCTACCGGAAGATCGGTTTTGCCGGGACAAAGGACAAGCATGCCGTCACCACCCAGTTGATCTCGATCTCTGGCATCTCCCCCGCAGACATCGAACGGGTGCAGCTCCGCGATATCCGGCTCGAGGTTGTCGGAAGGGCACACTCGCCGATCACGCTCGGGTCCCACGTAGCGAACCGCTTCTGCATCACCATCCGCGAAGTCGGAAAAGACGGACTTGCCGGTATCGTGGCGCAGGTATCAGAGGTCTGCAGGAAAGCGGTACCGAACTACTTCGGGATCCAGCGGTTCGGCGTCATCAGACCGATCACCCATACCGTCGGTAAACATCTCCTGAGAACTGATTACGAGGGGGCAGCGCTCTGCTATATCGGGGAGGCCTTCCCGGGCGAACAGGAAGAGGTCCGTGCTGCACGCTCCTCATTTCTCCAGACCCGGGATGCCCTGGCAGCCATCCGGGAGTTTCCCCTCCCCCTGGCCTATGAGCGATCGATGCTCCACCACCTCGCCAACCATCCGGGGGACTACCGGGGTGCGCTGGCAATCCTGCCTCCTAAAATACTCTCCCTGTTCGTGAGTGCATACCAGTCCTGGCTCTTCAACCAGGCCCTTTCTGCACGGATCAAGGATGGAGGTACGCTGACAGATCCCCTCCCGGGAGATCGGCTCCTGTTTGAGAACGGGCGTGAAGACCGGGTCACAGACAGGAACATGGAAAATGCCCGGCTGCAGGTGCAGCGGGGGCGGTGCCGGATTGCGCTGCGGATGCCCGGATGCAGCCCGTCCGGCCCGGAGTACGGTGACCGTGATACTATGGCCCTCCTGCTCAGGGAGGACGGCATCCGTGAGGAGGATTTCTGTTCGGTCCGGGAGCTGGTGCACACCCGGTTTGAGGGTGCCGCACGCCCCATATCCCTCTCTACAGAAGTCTCAGCCATAGCCGGGGAGGATGTCGTCCGGCTCGCGTTCTCGCTCCCGCCTGGCCAGTATGCCACCACGATCTGCCGGGAGTACATGAAGGCCGACCCGCTGATGATGATCTGAACCGGCGTCAGGGGAGGGGGCTGGCTCCGGCAATGGCATCGTGGAGGGTGCCGATCTCATCGACCATCGGGTCACTGCTGCATCCCGGATCATTCCCCCGAACAGAAACGCTTCCGGCATACCCGTTTTCGGATTCTCCGGCGACAATGAAGCCCTCTATCCTGATGACGGGGCTGCCAAAGTTACGGGAAAACGCTGGCAGCACCACGGCAAGATCGCTGCCGCGAGAATAACTGCGATTATTAGGAGTGCAAAAAAGATATCGCTCTTCTTTCTGATACCGGTCAGCCGGATCCGGCAGCATCCCTCACGCCCTCATCGGTATAGAGGACATCGTATTCAGTCACCAGGTTGGTCCCGCACAGGTAGAAATTCTTCAGGGACAGCCGGATCATCTCCTCCTCGGACTCGATGTGCATCCCCCCGACCAGCGAAGGCGTGTCCGATCCCCCGACGATGAAGGGAAGGTGGATCAGCCGGATCTCGTCAACGAGCCGGTGGTGGAGCATGTGCCAGTTCAGGGTCGGGCCTCCCTCGATCATGAGCTTCCGGATCCCGAAATCCGCGGAGAGGATCCGCATCAGTTCAGGGAGCGAGACATGGTCGGCTCCGGCAACCACGATGT
>JAAEES010000196.1 GCA_013415575.1 Methanomicrobiales archaeon
CCGCACATCGTACACGAAGATACAGGCCCCGCAGATCCACTGGCCGAAGATCTTGCCCCAGGCGCACTTCGCCCACCCGGTATCAGACGAGGTGAAGTGGACATCCTGCTCCGAAACATCCTGCCAGAGCCGGGCGGTGACGATATGTCCGAGGGGGTAGCTCTGGTTGTGGAGCACCATCTTCGGCTCGCCGGTGGTCCCCGAAGTGAAGTAGATCAGCATCGGGTCTGTTGCGAGTGTCTTCTTCCCGGACGGCAGGCTGACCGACCGGAACGAGACCGGAGCAGGATAGAGGAGCTCGTTTGGGAAACCCACCCATCCGGGTAGATCGCCATCGACCAGGAACCGGCAGGTAAGGGTGGAGCATTCCTCAGTGACCTCTTCCACCTTTGCCGAATTCTCGAGGTTGGTGATGATCATCTTGAATTTCCCGGCATTCAGCCGGTACCGGATGTCCTTTGGGGTGAGCATGGTCGGGCAGGGGCAGAGCACCGCACCGAGCTTGATCAGGGCGATGACGAAGATCCACCACTCCGGGACCCGCGGGAGCATCAGGAGCACCCGGTCGCCTTTCTGGATGCCGTACTTGATCAGGATGTTTGCCGCCTGGTTGGAGAGGTTTTTGAGGTCCCTAAACGAGTATTTCTTCTCCTCCCCCTGCTGGCTGACCCAGATCATGGCCAGCTTGTTCCGGTCCTTCTCGGCCCAGGTATCGATCACATCGAAGCCGAAGTTGTAATTTTTCGGGACCTCTATCCGGAAGTTCCGGCAGAGTTCCTCGTAGTCAGCATACCGGTCAGTCATAAAACAAGAAAAGTTGGCGGTAATCCGACATCAACCTGTCTTTTTAAAACAGGCCGTATTCGGGGGAAATACGAAACTTCAACAGTATTATCGTGTCCCGGGGTTCATGTACTTTGATGACTGCCGGCGGGAAATACGATTCGCTGAAGATCGAAAATATCGTGGCTTCCGGGGCAATTGCCGATTCCATCAATCTCGTGGAGGTTGCGAGCCGGGTGGACTCCTGTGAGCTCAATACGAAACGGTTCCCCGGGGCAGTCCTGCGGATGGAGAAGCCAAAGATCGCATCGCTCATTTTCTCTTCGGGAAAGGTAGTGCTGACCGGCATCCGGAACGAACAGGCCCTCGCGGCAGGGCTCACCCACATCATGCAGGAAATGCGGAATGCCGGCGTAGAGACCTACGACACGCCCCGGGTTGCCATCACTAATATCGTCTGTTCCTATGACATGGGGAAGTATATCAACCTGAACAAGCTGGTCATCACCCTGAACCTTGAAAACATCGAGTACGAGCCGGAGCAGTTCCCGGGCCTGGTCTACCGCCTCAAGGACCCGAAGATCGTTGCTCTTCTCTTCAGCTCGGGAAAGATCATCCTGACCGGAGGAAAAAATCTGGACGATATCAGGCGGGGTCTCGATCTCCTCGAGCAGAAACTCGAGACCGTGATGTGACTCACCAGTACTTCCTGGTCCGGATGTAATTCCGTTCCGCTTTCAGAATTTCTGAAAAGAATGCATCTCCCTCGGTTAGCGTGGCGAGGATCCGTGATGCGATCTCCGGCCCGACCCCCTTGGCCGCAAGGGCGAGTACCGCCTTCTTCCCGCCTGAAAGCACGATGTTTGCGTTCCTGATCAACCGTGCCTCGAAGGCTTTCTCCTCATCGGACTTCTCTCTCTTCGCGCACGCTGCATACAGCGGCTCCTCCCAGGGCTTGAGCACGGCTATCAACCGGGCACCGCACCGGGGGCAGACCGGGTGGTCCTGGACCCTCCCCGCGACCGTCCGGCTCTTCCATTTCCTGCAGTTCATGCAGGCGAGGATGATCTCCTGCCCCTCGATACGGCGCCGCAGGGTGGCCAGTACGGCCTGGTCAGCCAGGGGCGGCGGCATCTGATCCCGCGATGAGAAGAGTCCGTCTGCACCGAGAATAGAGAGCTGGCCAATCTCCACGTCGATACTCCCTTCCCTGACCTGCCCGAGCACCTTCGCCGCGGCAGGAACGTCCATGTAGACCGAAAAAAGCTCCCGATACGCTTCCTGCTGGACCACCGTGTTCTCAAAGAGCTCGGTAAGTTTGTAGCTGCTCAACCGCTCGTAATCGGCATCGGGGTCGATCGCCCCGAACTTCTTGGCTATCTGGACCAGCTTCCACTTGAAGAGCGCCGTCCGCTTCATGGCAATCTGGAGGATG
>JAAEES010000197.1 GCA_013415575.1 Methanomicrobiales archaeon
AAACTCGTGGTAAAAGCCCCTTCACAGGCACGGAACCAGTTCCTGGATGCAGGTTTCATCGAAGAGGCACGAATTCCGGGATTCTTTCCAGCCCCTGATGACTGCCTTTTTCTCTCCCGCTTCTTCTCCTTCAAACGGATGGAAGAACAGGACCTCCCTGCATACGAACAGATCATCGGGCAATGCCTTGCTCTTGGAGAGGGGGCGGCAGACATTCCCCTGCCGCCGCGATACGCGATCCGTGCCTGCAGCGGCCGTGACGCGAAGGATCTTGCCGGCCTCTACGCCAGCGTATTCCCGAGCTACCCCTTCCCAATCGACAACCCCACCCACATTCGCACTATGATGGAGCATGACACCCGGTTTTATGCCATATTCCATGATCAGGGCCTTGCAGCAGCGGCATCCGCCGAGATGGATCCCTCGACCGGAACCGTGGAAATGACCGATTTTGCAACCAGCCGCGATCACCGGGGCAGGGGGCTTGCACGGCGCCTTCTCTCGAATATGGAGCAGGCTGTGAGCGAGGAGGGGATGCGGGTGGCCTATACCATCGCCCGGGCAGGATCCCCTGCGATGAATGCCATATTCGCCCGCTCCGGTTACCGTTTCGGCGGACGGCTGGTCAATAACACGCACATCTGCGGATCGCTGGAGAGTATGAATGTCTGGTACAAGCGACTGGCATGAAGATCGCTGTCCGGATTGCCATCCGTTCCGGGTATTTTCAGCGATAATCCGGGCCGTTGGCCCTGCCTGTTCCCGGTGTCCGGCCTCTAGCGTTTGAACAACCGGATCAGGTCATCACCGGTCAGGGTGTTGGCAACTTCGTGGATCTCCAGCCATCCCCGCCGTGCCACCGCCACCCCGAGCTCGGTGAACCAGAGATGTTCCTTCCGGTGAGCATCAGAGCCGATGGTGAAGATTACCCCCGATCCCTTTGCCTCCCTGCAGAGGGAGTCTGGTAAATCAAGCCGGCGGGGATGGGCGTTGATCTCCAGGCTTACTCCCGTATCCAGGGCAGTCTTCAGAACCTGCCCGAAATCGAGTGAACACCCCGGTCGCTTTCCAAGAATCCTCCCGGTCGGGTGCCCGATGATGTCCACTGCATCGCAGTGCATTGCGCTGGTAATTCTTCCGGTCATCTCTTCCCGGGACATTCTGAACGATGAGTGCACACTGGCAATTACCACGTCCAGGTCCTGCAGGACCGGGTGCACAATATCCAGGTTTCCCGTGGCATCGATTCCCGCCTCAATACCGGAGAGAATCCTGATGTCGGCCCGCCCCCGGTTCAGGTGTTCTATCTCCCTGATCTGATCGCAGATTGCCGATGCGTCCAATCCGTGCGGGAACTGCATTGAACGGGAGTGGTCGCAGATCGCGATATAGTCGAACCCCATTCCTGCGGCGGTGTCCGCACACTCCGTAATCGAATGGGCTCCATCGCTCCACCGGGTGTGCACATGGAGATCACCCCTGATATCGCGGTACCTGACCAGATCCGGGAGGGTTCCCATCGCTGCAGCCTGGATCTCTCCCCGATCCTCCCTCAGCTCCGGTTCGATGTACGGGAGGTTGAGGGCTTCAAAGATCTCGTGCTCCTCAGCGAAGGCTACCTGGCGACCGGTTATCGGATCGATGATGCCGGATTCCCGCACCTGCGTTCCCTGCCTCCTGGCATATGCTTCGAGGGCCAGGTTATGGCCTGTCGATCCAGTGTGATACCGGAGCACGGGTGCATACCGTGTATCGCTCACCACCCGGAGGTCAACCCGGCACCCGTCCTTCAGAATGACTGCTGCCCGGTGAGTGGTGCGGAAGAGGATGCGGCGGGCATCCGGATAAACGCAGAACTGCTGCACCAGCTTTGCCGGTTTGGAAGAAGAGGCCACGATTCCGATTGTCTCCACCGTTTCACACATCCGCCTGACTGCCCCATCAGGACTGATGCGGATGACGTACCCTGAACCGGAAAGGTAGCGGACCATGCTCCGGGATGCCGGAAGCGCTTCACCAAGGAGCTTCACCTGTGAGGATTGCTCGTCTTCCATACCTGATTCTTTTCAGGATGGCGCTGTCCATGAACATGCCGATACCTCAGGCCATCGACGAGAGGGAAAATCCGGCGAGATAATATCCGCCGAATACTATCAGAAAAAGCCCGCACAATCCGAGGATCCAGCGGTAGGTACGCTCCTC
>JAAEES010000038.1 GCA_013415575.1 Methanomicrobiales archaeon
GGCCATTTGCGATAGTGCTCGCGGATCGGGCGGAGCTGGTGGTGGCCGTTGACCTCAACCCGGGTGCGGTCCGCCTCATGGAGATGAATATACGGGTGAACCGTGCAGGAAACGTGCTCCCGTTTCTCGCCGACGCCTCCCGGGTCCGTGCAGTGCTTCCCTGGACCTTTGACCGCATCATCATGAACCACCCGACCGGGTCTCTTCCCTTTCTTCCGGAGGCCTTCGCCCTCTGCAGGCCGGGAGGATCGATCCACTGCTACGTTCTCCAGAGCGCCGAAGGGGAAGCCCTCCCGGAGCTCCGGAAATATCCCGTCCGGGAGGTAACGGAACGATACGTCCGTTCGTATTCACCGGGCAGGTGGCATGCGGTCTATGATATCACGGTGGGGTGAGGGCAGATCCCGGTTGCTTCCCCGTGAACAGGAATTATACTCCGCCGCGCAGCGGCATCCCGGTTATGATAACATCCGGGACGAGCACACACCTGTCACGTGGTGGAGAAAACGGCACTCTGAAAGAAAATGCAATATCCTGATGATCTCTCCGACAATCACAGAAAAGAAAATTGGAATTATTCAGCCGGCACGTACTTGGTCCCGTAGTAGATGACCCCGCTGTCTCCGTCGGCGGCGATCTTCCGGAACACCGGTTTCACCCGCATCCCGATACGAACCTCCTCCGGTGCGCAGACCAGCTGTGCGGTGATCCGGGGGCCTTCATCGAGTTTCACGATTGCCAGGACGTAGGGGGTCATCTGCTCGAACTGCTCGCTCGCCGTCCGGATGACCGTGTGGGTCACCACGGTTCCCTTCCCGGAAAACTTGTAATCGACAATATTCCCGGCCCTGCGGCAGTCGGGGCAGAAGGACCGTGGCGGGAAGAAGTACCGGCCGCAGGTGGTGCAGGTGGTCCCGATCAGGTTGTAACGCTGGGGGATCTTTCTCCAGAATCGTGCTACGGACATGGTGGTCACACCCCCAGGATGTGCACGGCGACGGTAGCACCGGTGCCCCCAACGTTGTGGGTCATACCGATTGCTGCCCCGTCAATCTGGCGTTTTCCTGCCTCTCCGCGGAGTTGCTGGACGATCTCAAAGACCTGCTTGATCCCGGTCGCCCCGACCGGGTGGCCGCAGGCCTTCAGGCCGCCGCTGGTATTGACCGGGATATCTCCGTCAAGTGCGGTTACCCCTTCTGCGGTCAGGCGTCCCGCCTCCCCCTTCCGGCAGAACCCGAGGTCCTCGATGGCGCAGATTTCGGCGATGGTGAAGCAATCGTGAACCTCGACGAGATCGATGTCTGCGGTGGAGAGCCCGGCCATCGCAAACGCGCGCCTGCCCGCCGCAACCGAAGCATCGAGTGTGCTGATGTCACGCCGGTCATGGAGGGTGATGGTGTCGCTTGCCTGGGTACTGGCCAGCACCTTCACCGGGGTGTCGGTAAATTCACGTGCCCGGTCAAGGGGTGCGAGGACAACCGCTGCAGCCCCGTCCGTGATAGGGGAACAGTCGAAGAGCCGGAGCGGGTCGGCAACCAGTGATGACTTGAGCACGGTATCGATGGTGATTTCCTGCTGGAACTGGGCGATGGGGTTCCGCGCCCCGTTGAAGTGGTTCTTGACTGCCACCTGCGCGAGCTGCTCCCGGGTGAGGGGGTAGCGGCTCATGTAGTCGGTGGCGATCATGGCATAGAGTCCCGGAAATGTCGCCCCCACGAACCCCTCCCATTCGCGATCAGCCGCTCCGGCGAGCGTATCGACGCTCGCCCCGGAAGCCACATCGGTCATCTTCTCGACCCCGGCAGCGACCACGATATCCTCCATACCGGAGGCTACAGCAATGACCGCCTGGCGGAAGGAGAGCCCTCCCGATGCACACGCGGCCTCGACCCGGGTCGCGGGGATGTGGTGGGTTGCAAGTCCGGCATAGTCGGCGATGAGAGCTCCGATATGCTCCTGCTCGATGAACCGGCCGGCACTCATGTTCCCGACATACAGTCCGTCGATTTGCTCGCCGGCAACTCCGGCATCCTCGAGTGCGAGTATGCCAGCCTCCACGAAGAGGTTCCGGAACGAAGTGTTCCATTTCTCTCCGAAGGTGGTACATCCTGCCCCGATCACGGCAACGTCTCTCATTTCTGCATCACGATCTTTCCTTTGTGTCTCGCGTACTGTGCATAGTCAACGTAGATGGGGTTGGCGAGCAGCTGCTCAACGCTGGGTGCGGCATCCCGCCGGAACGCATCTGACTCGATAGCATCGGTCACTTCAATGTCAAAGGCATCGCTCCCGGCACCTGAGCCGAAGGAGGCCACAAAGATACGGTCGCCGGCTGCTGCGACATCAAGTGTAGCCGCAAGCCCGATCATCGAAGACCCGCTGTAGGTGTTGCCGAGCCGCGGGACCACCAGACCGGGTTTGATCTGTTCCGGTGAGAACCCGATGATCTTTGCCACCCGCTGGGGAAACTTCGCATTCGGCTGGTGGAAGACGGCGTAGGTGTAGTCCTTCGGGCTTTTTCCGGTCTGCTCGAAGAGCAGCCGGACTGCACCCTCGACATGCTTGAAGTATCCCGGCTCTCCGGTAAACCGGCCGCCATGCCGCGGGTAGTCCTGACCCTCGCGGCGCCAGAAATCGGGGGTGTCGGTGGTAAACGAGCAGGTGCGGTGGATAAGGGCGATCGGGTCATCCCTGCCGATCACGTAGGCAGCACCACCTGCTGCGGCGGTATATTCAAGAGCATCGCTGGGGGCTCCCTGCGCCACATCGGAACCGATGGCAAGACCATACCGGATCATGCCGCTCTTGGCAAGCCCCATGCAGGTCTGGATTGCCGCGGTTCCTGCCTTGCAGGCAAACTCATAGTCGGCGGCGGTCATGCAGGGGGTGGCCCCGACAGCCTCCCCGACCGTGCAGGCGGTAGGCTTGACCGCGTAGGGATGGGATTCCGAACCGACGTAGACCGCTTCGATGGCGCAAGGGTCAATCGTCCTTCGTGCCAGGGCGTTCCTGGCCGCCTCGACCGCAATCGTGGCGGTGTCCTCGTCAAGGTCGGGGACCGACTTCGAGAAGACGCCGAGTCCTCCGGTGATGTCATCGGCATTGGCGCCCCAGACCCTGGTGATCTCTTCGACCTTAATCCTGTACCGGGGGATGTATACCCCGTAGGTGATGATTCCTACCATTGCTCTTCCCTCAAAACGCGCACGATCTCCTCAGTCCCCATCGTGGTGCAGAGCACGGTGATGTGATCCCGCTCCGCCATCTTGGGCACGAGCGGGTGGACGAGTTCCGGCTCGATTCCCTGGAGCACCACGCACCGTGGTTTGAAAGGGGTCACCCTGATCGCCACCATGGGCGATTTGCCGGAGGTCACTTCGGTAAAAATAAGGGCCCGTTCCGTGCTCCAGCCGTAGATACGGTTAAACTCATTCGATGAGAGCTGGGTGATCGCGTTGAGACTGTTGATGATCGTATATCCGAAGATTGACTGGGAAAGGGAGCCACAGACGGTCTTGCAGGAAAGAACTCCCGCGAACGAATTCAACGGGACCGGCTGCGGGTAATCATGGATGTCATAGATGACATTGTCATCGATGTCTGCATAGAGGATCTTTCCGAACTTCTTGATGTACTTGCCACCGTTCGCCTCATCGATAGAGAGGATCGTGTCCACGATCTTTCCAACAACGGCGGTTCCGGGGCTCTTTCTCCTCCCGCTCTCGTAATCGCTGATGACCGAGGGTGAGACATCGAGCCGTTCGGACAGCACTCCCTGGGGGATGTTGAAGCTCATCCTCCATTTCTTCAGGGCTTTCCCCGGAGAGTCTGAAAGCGTTATCTCGCCGGCCATCTTCTCTGCAAGCTGATGACGCAAATCAGATTTCATGGCATATGATGAGGACAGGGGGGTTGATATAATTAACGAATAGGTATTCGACATTCCGCGAAGTAGGAGAAAAGATACCCATAAATAATAAGCATCTCAATTTTGATAAGTATGATCATGCCTGAGGATCTCCAGTGTCTCAAAGCGCTGGCCCTCATGGGAGGGCTGAAAGGGCCGGTATGGGTCTCCTCCCAGTCGCTCGGGAGCACGCTCGGCACCAGCCCGCAGACCGCTTCCAGGCGCCTCCAGTCCCTCGAGCGGCAGATGCTGCTCACCCGGTCGGTAAACCCGGACGGGCAGTACATCACCATCGCCCGGAGCGGTGAGGAGGAGCTCAGGCGCGAGTACTCGGAATACTGCCGGATCTTCTCACAGGAATCCGGGGAATACTCCCTCCAGGGATCGGTCATTTCCGGGCTCGGGGAGGGGAAGTACTACATGAGCCTGGACCACTATGTGGCACAGTTTTCCCGTGCCCTCGGGTTCATCCCCTACCCCGGGACTCTCAATATCAGGCTCGATCCATCCAGCCTCCCGATACGGAAACGGCTGGACCAGCGGGATTGGATCCCCATCGAGGGGTTTTCCGCAGATGAGCGCACATTCGGGAACGCCCGCTGCCTGCCCTGCCGGATACGGCAGACCCCCTGCGGGATCGTCATCCCGGGCAGATCGCATTACCCTGATGACATTCTGGAAATCATCGCCCCGGTCTCACTCCGGGAAGCGTACGGACTTGAGGATACCGATATGGTAACTGTTGAGGTGGCACCATGATAGAAGAGGCACTAAAAGCACTGCGGGAGGGGAAGTTCATCCTTCTCTACGATTTTGACGACCGGGAAGGAGAGACTGATTTCGCCATCAGGGCAGACCGGGTGAGCCCGGCCGATGTGGCGCGCATGCGCAGGGACGGCGGTGGTCTGATCTGCACCGCAATTCCCGCCCGTTCGGCAGACCGGCTCAGGCTCCCGTTTGCAACCGAGCTGCTCCGCTCCTACCCTGATACAGCAGGGATGATCGGACAGAACCCCTACGACACGAAGAACCGCTCCTCCTTCTCGCTCTGGGTCAACCACCGCGATACCTGGACGGGGGTGACCGACAATGACCGCGCTCTGACCATCAATGCCATCGCCAACCAGGTCAGGGTGAGCCTGAACGGGGGAGGGGCCGACTTCCACGATCAGTTCCGCTCTCCCGGGCATGTCGCCATTCTCCGGGCTGATGAAAACCTCCTCAACCAGCGGCGGGGCCAGACCGAGCTCTCCATCGCCCTGGCCCAGATGGCAGGGATCACACCGGCGGTCACCATCTGCGAAATGCTCGATGAGCGATCCGGCCGTGCCCTCTCGAAAGCCGATGCCCGGGCGTATGCCCGGAACCACGATCTCGTGTTCATCGAGGGATCGGAAGTCCTTGAGTTCTGGGAAAAGGCCTCCGGCTGATCGCCACCAGCATATCTTTTTTCCCTCGCAGGCCGAATACTGGCGACAGAGGAATCCCTGAATGATTGTGAAAATAACCCGGGATGAATGCGTCAGCTGCGGGACATGCACCGATGTATGCCCCGAATTTTTCGAACTTGGTGAAGAGGATACCCGGAGTCAGGTTGCAGAACAGTACCGGAACGACGGGAAACGGGACGAGGGAACCGTGCCTCCGGAACTTGAGGCGTGTGTCACGGAGGCGGCCGATCTCTGTCCGGTCCAGGTCATACTCCTTACATAACCCTATTTTTTTACCAGGGCCCGGAGGGCATCATCAGGGAGCATCCGGGCGATGGATACTTTCGTCGGGCAGCGGCCCGGTTTGATCCCCTGGGCTTTCGCCGCCTCCTTCAGGGTCTTCAGATCCAGGTTCTGTAGCAGTTCGCGCATCTCCTGCTCATCCATAGTCATCACGCGAACATGTCCGCGCTAAAAAATAAAGGTTGCGAGGGGATACCGCTCTCAGAGTGAAAGCTGGGAGAGGGCCTCGTACACCAGTTTCCGGAAGAGTGCCGGATCGGTCCGGTACTCCTCAACAGCCCGCTGCCCGTCCGGGGTCGTGCCAAGAGCATCGATCCGGTCAAGGGTTGCCTTTGCACAGTCCAGCACCCACCGGTCGCGGGTGTTCTTGTCCACCGCTGTAACCGATTCGCAGCGCACCGATATCAGCACCGCCCCATCGGGGGTCTCGTACACATTCGGTTTTCCCACCACGGCGACAAAGGCCGGAGGGTCGATCCGGGCGATCTGTTGCATGGCCTCCGGCTGGTAGCTTCCGGCCATGATGAAGAAGGTCCCGGTGGGGTCCACCACCCGGGCACGGTAGAACAGGTTCTGTTCCCCCTGCTTCTTCTTCTCGGTAAGGGTGCCCACCAGGAAGATACGGTTACAGCGCTCGCCGGTCGGGAGCAGGATGTAGGTGGGGCTCTTCTCGTCCTCACCTTCTCGGAAGTGGATCCTGCTCTCCCTCAGTTCCGCGGCAAAAACCCTTCGTGCCGGCTCCCGTTCAAAATCACGCCGCGGAAAGGTGCCCCGTGCCGGTCCGGCCATCAGGAAGCCCCCCCGGCACGGTTCAGGAGTGATGCGGTCTCTTCGGGATTGAACGTGAGAAACTCGCAGGAATTCACGAGGATGCGGGAGTCGATCTCCCTGCCGCTGCAGCTGAGGTAACGGCCGAGGATGAGGTCACGGATTCTGAGGAACACCTCGTCCATCCCGAGCGGGTTATTCTCGGCGAGTTCCTTTGCCTGCTCCATGGAAATACCGGTCAGCTGCCCGGTTACCTCCCGCTGGACAAGGATCTCCTTGGTCACCATCCCGTCATCCAGCCAGCCTTTTATCCGGAGGTCATAGATGAATCCCGGCTGGATCTCATGGACCGGGCAGTAGTTCTGACGGGATAAAACCCGGTTGCACCCTTCCACCGGGCACCGCTTGATAAGACCGGATCCTGGGGCGATGTGCACGAGCGCACCTGAGAAGCGGGTGTCCCCGCTGCTGACCGGAATGTCTCCCTCCTCAGGAATAACGGTCGCGGTGTTCAGGTTGAGAGAGTACCGCCCGGAATATTCATCGACGATGGCGTAATAGAGGGTGTACACCATCCCCGGAACGAGTCGTTCTTTGCCCTCCTCTTTCCAGATGACGAATTTCACCGTCCCGGTTTCATCCCCGAGCAGCCCGCTCTGGAGCATCCGGTCATGGGTGGTATCCCATTCCTGGATAACCTTGGCCCTGACACTCCCGATGCCGGGTGTGAGATCGGCGATGGGGGTGACCTCAGGGATCAGGACGGTATCCCGGGAGATCTCTTTGATGACTGTTCCGGAATGGATCTTGAGGTTTGCCGAGCCCCGGTACTCGTCGACCACTGCGGATTCGAAGCGGTACCATTTCCCGTGTTCCAGGAGAGGAGCATTCGCCTTTGCCCAGACCACAAACCGGATTGCCCCGGAGGAATCTGCGAGGATGCCGCTCTGGGCGATGGCAGATGATGGGGCGCTGGTGAGCGAGACAACCTTTGCCTCCACCGTGGCCCACTCTCCGGCCATCAGAGCATTCAGGCTCTTCTCCTCACCGGCTGCGGTCCCAAGCCCGTTGAGTGAGAACTCACGGGCGAGCTCATTCATCACCGTCCGCTCCGCTTCTGCGGGGGGAACCCCGAACTCCTCGACGAGACGCCGGAGTTTTCCTTCGATCTTTACGGTGTCGGCCTCATGGCCCTTTGCTTTCACTTTCAGGGAGATTCTGTCTGCGGTATCGGAATAGTCCATACTCTTACATCTCCAGGTACAGCTCACCAGCCCTGTCCAGATAAAGGATGCGGGCGGGTGGCGAAACTGTTCAGCAGCTGCAGATTTAAGTACCTGCACCCTCAAATAATTGAGGCATGGAAATAACGGCTGATAGCACGATTTACGACCTCCTGAAAGCAAAGCCGGAATCGGCAGAAGTCCTCTTCAAGTTTGGGATGGGCTGTGTCGGGTGCGCCATCGCCCGGGGCGAGACCATTCGCGAGGCGGCGATGGTCCACGGCATCCCCCTTGAGGAGCTCACGGCTGCACTGGGCATATCGGCATAAGGTCGTGAGATCTTTTTTTAAGGAGTTCCGGAGGATCAGGGTGATGACCGGCCCTGTTCCTCCATCCGCTTCTTCCTCGCTTTGAGTTCCCCGAGCGAAGCTTCCGGGTTCCGTAGCAGGTAATCGGCGATCACCGGCTCGTGCAAGAGCGTGCAGGATGCACAGTTCCATACCTGGCCGTTTGTGGTGGAGCTCGTCACCCAGTGCCCGAGTGACTCATCCCCGCAGGGGTAGAAGGGGCAATAGCAGAAGTCGCACCGCTGCCCCTCGAAATGGCAGGGGTAGAAGGGGCAGTTCTCCGGCTGCCACTCCACCCAGTGCTCACCTCCATACCGGGAGA
>JAAEES010000198.1 GCA_013415575.1 Methanomicrobiales archaeon
CCTTGTCCCCGAGCCCCATGACCACGAAGGTGTTGATCTGGGCGAGCACCCTGGGATCGATGTTCTTCGGCTGCTGGGTGACCACGCAGAGCCCGACCCCGAACTTCCGACCCTCCATGGCACATTCCCGGAAGACCTGGGTCGAAGAGCCACCGGTCCCGAGTACCCGCTGTGCCTCCTCGATGGTGATCAGGACCTGCGAGCGCTCCTCATGCTGGTCAAATACCCCGAACTGTTCGGAGGTCTCCCGGTGCTTTTCCAGGATGATCCGGGTGATGATGGAGAGGACGAAAAGCTCGCTTCGTTCGCTCATGTGGGGAATGTCGATGAGCACCACCTTCTTTTGGTGCAGGTGCTTCAGGATCTCGGGGAGAGCGGACCCCCTTTCACGGAAGAAGCGGCTGTTGCCCCGGGTAAGGTTCTCGAGCCGCCGTTTGATGACCCGCAGCGGGCCCGGGTTTGAGGTGCGGAGCCGGTGGGCGATCTCGCGGTCCCGTCCTTCAAGGGTGCGATAGCTGTCCGGGGTAAAGGACTCGGGATCCAGCCGTTCAAAGAACCCGATCACATCACTTCCCCGATACTCATCGAGAGCATCAACGATATCCCGCTGGGGAAACGAGAGGTCGTAGAGGATGGAGAGATCGGAGATCCGGAAATCATCGTATTCGATGGCAAGGGTGTTCAGACCATACTTCTTCCGCTGGGTTTCGTCGCGTGAGGAGAATACGGCCAGGCCATCCCTCCCCGCCTGGTAGTGCACCAGGCCGAGTGTCTGAGCCCCGGTCGATGAACGACCGCCCTGCAGGTACTCCCCGTGAGGGTCCACCACAAGGAGGCCGAACTGCCGTGCTCTCATACAGGATGCAGAGAAGACCTTCATGAAGTTGCTCTTGCCCATCCCGGTGGTGGCAAAGACCCCCATGTGCTGGGGGAGGACCTCGCTGTGGATCCTGACCGGCACATCCCGTATCACGTCCTGCCCGCTCTTCATCATCCCCACTTCGATATCTCCCATTACCTGGGTGAGGAAGGAGAGATCACGGGAGTCCGGCACCTCGACCCGTGAGAACTTGGTGGGGAGGGTTCGTGGCTTCCGGAACTTCCCCTCCTCATCAACGTACCCGAGCGGGACCGCCTCAACCTCTACGAAGACATCATCGCCGAGGCGGTAGAACTGCTCGGAGAACGGGCGCGTATCCCACCGTTCGTCAGCAAAGTTGCTCTCATGAAACATGTCCGTGACCTTGGCAAAGAAGCTGTACCCTTTCTGCCTGTCGGCTATTTTCAGGATTTCGCCGACGAACAGCATCTCGTCGTGGGGGACAATGAACCGGTACGCAAGCACGCTCGTGCCGATAAGACGGAACTTTGACCGGTCGCTGGTATCAGTATCTTCTAAATTCATCATGGTAATCCCCAAACATCATCGCATAGCGGGAGAAATCGATTCCCTGGCGGTCAAGGGCGGCGACCAGGTCCTGTCGTACCTGGCTGAGCACCGGCTGCCCGATCACCACCGCCCGGTGGGCTTCAAGGAGGGGGAACGGGTATCCCGGTATCCTTCCGTCATCTGCACACCCGGCCAGCAGCGAGAACGTCTGCTCAGTCCGTTCCCGGGACTGTTTTACCGGGAGTTCCACCTTGATCGGAATCCCGGTGTGCGGATGGAGAGAGGTAACATGTATTTCGCCATGCTGCCACTGGGAGAAGCGGGTCTGGTCGAGGATGCTCTCATCGACTATAACCCGCCAGGGAGATGCTCTTTTCTGGTCTGCTGCATACGCGGCGACTGCCGGCAGGAGCGGGTACCCGTCTCCGAACGTGGCGGCGGTCCGTTTCGCCACCGCGGCAAGCAGGACGCCCTTCCGCTCGGCCTGACCGATAAGCCTGGTGAGCACGGGGTCGAGGCTTTCGTGGGAGACCCGGAGTGCCCCGTCAAGGAGCAGGAGATCGCCCCGTTCGAGCGATTCCAGGACTTCCCCGGCAATCCAGTACTCGAGGATGTCCCTGGCCAGCGATGCCAGCATTGCCCGCTCATCATCTCCAAGAGTCTTTCCCGGGTCACTCCTGAAGCACTCACGGTATAGGTATGAGAAGTCGTCGGCTCCTTCTCCCGATCCCGAGGTGACCAGCAGGAGCGGTGTCCGCTTCCGGTCGATCTCCCCGTCGCGGAACAGGAC
>JAAEES010000039.1 GCA_013415575.1 Methanomicrobiales archaeon
CTCCCGTTCCAGCTCCTCCCGGGGAAGATCGGGTTCAAAGAGGAGGAAGAGGTCGAGATCGCGGTCACCGCGGATATACGTTTCCCGGGCAACCGATCCCACGATCAGGGGCTCGGCCCTGCCGATCCCGGAGGCGACTGCGATAAGCTCGGCGGCCACCCTGCTGATGTGCCCCTTCTCCTCCTGGGTCGGTCTGATCCGCGAGAGGACCGATACTTCAAGGGGGGTCCTCATGCGCAGGGAACCTCCAGGATCGTCTCATAGACGGGTCCCTGCGGCGTGAGGATGCTCTTCTTGAGCTGCCACGACCGGACGGTGCAGGACCCAAAGTCCTCGTAGGGGATATCCCGCAGCAGTACGGTCAGTGAGGAGTCATACTGCTTTACCCTGGCAAGGGTGGCGTGGGGCCGGAAGGCCCGGCCTTCCCGGGGGACACCGAAGGGCTCAAGGACCGCTTCGATCCGATCATGGAGGGCCGCAGACTTCCCGGCATCTTCGATGGTGCACCATATCACCCGGGGCTTTCGGGGGTTGTTGCTGCCGATACCGGTGATCCGGAGATCGAAGGGCTCAACGCTGATCGTTTCCAGTGCCGGGATGATCTGCTCAACCCGTTCAGGAGGAACCTCCCCGATGAACTTCAGGGTTATGTGGATGATGGCCGGGTCGACCAGGGAGAGGCGTGCCCTGCTCTGCTTCAGTATCTCCTGGGGCGTGCGCAGCCGCTCCCGCAGCCCGGCGGGAAAGTCTATCGCCACAAACAGACGGACCATTGCACCACCTCCCCTCCCTTCTTGCCCCATCCCGCACCCGGGATCAGAACTGTATTCGAATGCATGATGTATCGCAAAAAATTACCCTTTTTATGTATAATCATGCACGATAGACAAATATTTTTTCACCAACAACAAGTACTGGATTGCAGAGTATTGTGGGGGAAAAAAGATTGGCAGAACGACCAGAGCTGATTGTTTACACGCTTGAATACTGTCCCAATTGTGAGACGCTCAAGGAATATCTTACCAGGAACGCGATACCATACCAGGAACGGGATATGTCCGGCGCTGCAGCCCTGACCGAGCTCCGGATCAACGGAATTTTTGTCAATGAAGCCCCGGTGCTCCAGGCCGGGGCTGTCTTTCTCGTCTCACGGGACCTCTTCTCTGCCGGAATACTCGATGAGGACCGGATTTTTAATCTTTCCGAGGGCTCCTGATGGCAGACAAGGATACCCGCCAGACCACCCTTTCCGGGGTTTTCATCCCCCAGATGCCGCCGGTCAGGACGAGTGACGGCCATATCATCGAGTACGACCGCCAGCGGATCATCGACCAGATCGTTGAGGAAACCCGGCTGGTCGAGACATTCTACGGTTACGAGAGCGCGACTGAGGAGACCGCCACCGACATCGCGCGAATGGTCGAGCACCGCATACGCTCGCTCGGCCTGAAAGCGCTCTCCGGCCCGCTCATCCGCGAAATCGTGAACATGACCCTTCTTGAGAACGGCATGGTCCAGTACCGCAACGTCTGCACCCGGGTGGGCACCCCGGTCTTTGATGCTCACCTGATCGATGTGGGGAGAGGATTTGAGGCCAGGGACAATGCCAACCTGCAGGAGAATGCCGAAACATCGCACAAGAAGAAGGCCGATAAGATCAGCAAGGAGCAGTACCTCCTCCAGCTCCCGCCCCATCTCGCCGACCACCACCTCTCCGGAGATATCCACATTCATGATCTGGAATACTTCGGCACCCGTCCGTTCTGCCAGGACTGGGACCTCCGCTACTTCCTGTACTACGGCCTGATGCCCGACGGGAACGGCACCAAGGCTTCGGTCGCCGGCCCGGCAAAGCGTGCCGAGGTTGCGGTCCTTCACGCGGTTAAGGCCCTGGGGAGTGCGCAGACCAATTTTGCCGGTGGGCAGGGCTACTACAACTTCCTCACCTTCCTTGCCCCCTATTTCGAAAGTATGCCCTACGAAGAAATCCGGCAGCTGATGCAGATGTTCGTCTATGAGATGACCCAGATGATGGTCGCCCGGGGCGGACAGCTGGTCTTCTCCTCAGTCCAGCTCAGCCCAGGGGTGCCGGCCCTCTGGAAGGACAAACCCTGCGTTTTTAAAGGAAAGGTCTGGAATGGCATACAGGCCCCGCTCCGGTGCTACGGGGAATTTGAGCGCGAGGTCCGGCTGCTCTTCAAAGCCCTGATAGACGTGATGCTCGAGGGTGATAACTGGGGCAAACCGTTCAGCTTCCCAAAACCTGAGATCAGTATTGAGCCAGACTTCATGACCGAAGACGGGGAGTTCAACCGGGCGAACCCGGATCTCCCTACCTACCAGGACCTGTACCTCCTCACGTTCGAGCTGGCCTCCAAATTCGGCACTCCCTACTATGACAACCAGATGCCCGAGTACCGCGGGGCGGGGAAGGGTATCTCCTGCTACCAGTGTTGTGCCTACCAGTTTTCGGCGATTGCCGACCAGGACAGTGATTTTGAGAACAAGCTCAAATTCAAAGACGCAAAGCACTTCTCCATGGGGTCCTGGCAGGTGGTATCCCTCAACTGCCCCCGGGCGGCCTATGAGGCTGAAGGCGACGACGAGCGCCTCTTTTCCGAGCTTCGGGCCCTTATGGACGTCTGCGTGGAGGTATTCAAGATCAAGCGCCGGTGGCTCGAGATAATCAGGGCCAACGGCCGCATGCCGTTTGCCATGCAGCGGCCAAAGGACCCCCTGACCGGAGAGCGGGGCCCTGTGGCCGTCGACCTGGACGGGCTCGTCTACACCATAGGAGTGGTCGGGGTGAACGAGATGGTGCAGCACCACACCGGCAGCCAGCTGCACGAGTCACGGGAGGCATTCATCCTTGCCGTCCGGGCCATGACCGAGATGGAGCTGTATGCCCGCGAGCTCTCGAAACGGAACGCGATGACCATCGCGCTCGCCCGCACTCCTGCCGAGACTACCGGGCAGCGGTTCGCGGTTGCTGACCTGCTCACCAAGGAGTACCGGGAGCAGGCAAAGAAGGTGGTCAAGGGCAACATCGAGCAGGGGCTCGGGATGCTCGGGACCACCCGGGACCTCCCGATCTACTACACCAACGGGACGCACGTCGCACCGGGGGCGAGCATCCCGCTCGCGAAACGGATGGAGATCGAGCACGTCTTCTTCCCGATTGTCGATGGGGGAAACATCTTCCATATCTGGCTTGGCGAGCAGAGGCCCGACCCCCGCGGCCTCATGGAGATGGCCATGAAGCTCTGCCGGACCACCCAGATCGGCTACTTCGCCTTCACCCGGGACCTCACCGTATCGCTCCGCCAGTTCCGGGAGTACGGGCCTGACAAAAAGGAGCTGTCGGGCTGGGTTGCAGAAGATACCAGAATAAAGGCCTGACCGGACGATAACTCCGGCCGGTCAGCCCGTCTTTTTCTTTCTCAGTACGATATCGATGATCCCGTGCCGTATCTGGTAGAAGCTATGGATCACATCGATCGATGATTCGAGGGGAATGGATGCTTTTTTCTCGCCGACCACGATGGTCACGCTGTCGGTTGATATGTCCGCAAAGGCAGCCGACTTCGCTTGGGAGGGGAGTTTCCCGGTGATGAAGATAGAGTTCTCGTCCTGGATTACCTCAAACTCGATCTCTTCGGCCCGGGCGCCCATGGGGATGACCTGAGGGAGATCGCCCGGGTTTCCGGCGATGATAGTATACCCGATGAAGTGAGTGCCTTCCTTCTCGGGCATGTTCCTGATCATGTCCTCGACCATGTGGGCGAGGTTCTTCAGGAATTCATCATAGGGATTATTCTGAACCATTAGTCCCTCGCAGCCTGACCGTCCGGCCATCAATATTCACCATCTTCTTCATGGTCAGGTTCTTCAGTCCTTCGGCAAGGGCCGGTTCGGGCAGACCGGTCAGCTCTCCGAGCTCCGGTGCGGTCAGGTCGCAGTGGGCAAGTGCGATCAGCATGTTGATCTCGTCATCGCTGTCAAGCAGGTCCCTGCCGTACTGGACAATGTCGCGTATCTGCATGTCGATGTTCTTTTCCAGGGTCCGGAGACTCTCGCTCATCTCTTCCCGGGCGTCTACCAGTCTTCTCAGGGTGGTAAGGGACTGCCTGAACCTGATGCTCAGGTCCGCCTGATCACCGGCCGCTTCCTCCTTCCTCGTGAGGTTGACGATAATGCTGATATCATTAGCCAGGAAATAGTATTTCCTCCGCCGCTCATCAAGCCGGAACGACAGGATATCCTCGCGTTCCATCAGATGGAGGTGCTCGATAACTGCTTTTGGCGAGAGCATCAGGCGATCCGAGATCTCGGTCACAAAACAGGGTTTCTGCCTCAGCAGTTCGATGATGCGCCTGCGGTTTCTGTTTCCAAGGATGTCGAGAACGCGGGCGACCTCTGCCTGATCCAGCATGTTGATTACTTTATGTTAGGGTTTTTCCGGGTTTCTCATACCTCCTTCTTTCTGAGATTTACCCCGGCCAGCAGGGCACTGGCCAGTCCCATCAGGAGATACACCATCACCGACCAGCGCGAAGCGGCCAGGAACAACGGAAGGGTCTCCGCGCTGACCGGGACTCCCCCCATGACCACGGAGAAGACGATGATGATTACCGTGTTGGACAGGCTGTTTCCGGTCAATCGGGCAGTCTCGGAGAGGCTGGTCAGCAGGCTGGTATCTTCCCGCCGGACATCTTTGAGCGACCACTTGACCACCGCCGGCATGAAGAGTGCGATGCCGATGCCGTTGAGGGCGAGGGTGGCAATGACCAGGAGGAGCGGAGTGGATTCTCCAAGGCTGATGAGGAGGAGCATTGCCGCTGCATTGACCAGACCGCCGGCGGCCGCGACCCGATACGGTGGATGCCGGTCCGAGAGACGCCCGGAAGCTGGCCCGAGCACGATCAGGAATGCCTGGGAGATGAGGAGGAAGAGCCCGGCGCTGCGGGGGTCGAATCCGGTTACGTACTGGAGGTAGAGTGAGAGGACGAAGATGATCCCAAACGAGCTCCCGTTGAAGATGATGTTCGCTGCCGCTGCCCGGGCGAGGTTCCGCGACCGGAGCAGGTTCTGGGGGATCAGTGAATGCGGGCAGCGGCGTTCCCAGAGTAAAAAGCCGGTCAGTGCTGCCGCTCCGGCACCAAGCGCAGCAAGGCCGGAAAGGGTGGAGATCCCGGCGAGCCCGTACATGAAGAGGAGGACGCCAGGGGTGAAGAGGAGCATTCCTGCCGGGTCATACTCTCGGGTGCGGGCGAGCTCGCATTCCCCCCGGACCCGGGTTCGGATCAGCACGAGGTTGGCCATTGCGATCAAGGCGACGACCGCAAAGATCCCCCGCCAGGAGATATAGTAGGTGATGGCCCCCCCCGCAAGGAGCCCGAGACCGAACCCGGCAAACATGGCGGTGATGTTGATACCGAATGCCCGCCCCCGATCCTCTTCGGGAAACACCAGGGAGAGCAGGGCAAGGGAGGTCCCGAATACCATGGCAGCGGCGAGACCGGTAAGAGCACGTCCGGCGATAAGTACCAGGATGCCGGGTGCCAGCCCGCAGACCGCTGCAGCAGCGAGGTAGACACCCATCCCTGCCGTGAAGACCCGTTTTGAACCTTTGATATCGGCAATCCGGCCGAATGGGACCAGGAATGCTGCGGCCACCAGAAAGAAGGCGGCGGTGACCCAGCCGAGAAGGGCCACATCTGCCGGAAATTCGTCACCGATGGCAGGGGTGGCAACGATAAGGGAGGATACCATGAACGGCGCAATGGATGAGCCGAGCCCGGCGACGATCTGGACGAGTCGTTTGGCAGTCTCCGAATACATTGGATACGCCTGATCTGGGCGTGCAGGTATTTGAAGATGCCAGTGGAACAGAGAGAGACAGCCTGATCAGGACCGTACGGTCAGAAAAAGAGGGGGATTATTCCGAAAGCCGGTAATTCGGCGCTTCATCCGTGATGAGGATGTTGTGCGGATGGCTCTCCGTCTGTCCTGCGGCGGTGATCATCACAAAGCGGGTCCTTGTATGCATCTCGGCGATGGTCCGTGATCCCGTGTATCCCATGGCAGACTTGAGCCCGCCGCATAACTGGTAGATGACATCAGAGACGCTCCCCACGTAGGGTGTGACACCCTCCACGCCTTCAGGGACGAACTTGGTACTCCCGATCCTCTGGAAATAGCGGTCGCTCGAGACCCCCCCGCTCATGACACCGAGAGACCCCATGCCCCGGTACTGCTTGTACCGCCTCCCTTTCATGGTGATGACCCGGCCAGGGGACTCATCGGTACCGGCAAACAGGCTCCCCATCATCACGCTGTCCGCACCGGCGGCAATGGCCTTGGCCACATCTCCCGAGAACCGTACCCCTCCGTCGGCGATGACCGGAATTCCCGCGTCCTTCACCGTATCGGCAACGCTGGCAATTGCCGTGATCTGCGGGACGCCGACCCCGGCTACGATCCGGGTGGTGCAGATGGATCCGGGACCAATCCCGATTTTGAGCCCGTCCACGGTCTCCATGAGATCTTCTGCGGCCTTTGCGGTGGCGATGTTCCCCGCGATGATATCGGCCCTGGCGCTCCCCTTGATGTTCCGGACCGCCGCAACAACGTTCATATTGTGGCCATGGGCACAATCGACTACCAGGGCATCAGCCCCTGCTTCATCGAGGAGCATGGCCCGTTCAAAATCAAAGGGACCGACGGCAGCGGCCACCCGGAGCCTCCGGTTCCGGTCACGGCTTGCATTCGGGTACTGGCGCTTCTCGAGGGTGTCCTGCATGGTGATGATCCCCGTAAGCTTCCCCTCGTGATCCAGGACCGGGAGGCGTTCGACCTTGTTGGTGTACATGACCTCAAGGGCTTCCTCGGGTGAGATATCCTCGGTTGCGGTGATGGGCTCCCGGGTCATGATCTTCCGTACGCTCTCGCTTCCGCGGCGGCGGGCGATTCCCCGCACGTCCCGGCGGCTGACGATTCCTACCACCTTCCCCCCTTCGAGGACCGGGACACCGCCGATCCGGTGCTCGTTCATGAGCCGCTCCACGTCAGAGACGCTGGTGTCAGGATCCACAGAAACAACCTGGCGCTCGATCAGCTCCTCTGCCTGCTTCACCAGCCGGATCTCGGCGACTTCCTGTTCTGCCGGCATGTTCCGGTGGAGAACCCCGATACCGCCTTCCCGGGCAAGGGCGATTGCCATGGATGACTCGGTCACCGTGTCCATCGCAGAAGAAACCAGCGGGATGTTCAGGGGGATGTTTTTCGAGAACCGGCTCCTGATATCAGCCTCATTTGGTTCGATATGTGATTCGGCGGGCACGAGGAGCACATCATCGAAGGTGAGGGCGACCGGGACCTGGAGTTTCTCAAGGAACATAGGTCATCCTACCATCCTGACGAGCCGGTCCACCAGATCCTCCCTGATCGACGAATCCCGGTCCCCTCCGCATACCATGCCGCGAACCCCGATGATATCGGGGTCGATCCGCTTTAAGGCGGGAATATCTTCAAACACGAGAGAACCGGCGAGCGCGGTCATCAGCCCGGCACCGCGGTTCATGGCGGTGAACTCGCCAAGCGACTCCTCGCTCATGAATTCAAAAGTGCTCTTCCCGTCCTTGATGCCGGTATCCACCATGGCGACATCTGCACCGGCAGCAGCGGCAAGGGGAGCCATGGCAAAGGGAGAGATCGTGCCGAGCCGTTCGTAGTCCGAGTACGAGGCAATCACCACGTACTTCTCGGGGAACTCCTCCTTGACCGCCCGGACCACAGCCCTGATGAACTCTTCGGCGCGTGCTGCACCGTCAAACATCAGCCCCACCTTCACAAAATCGGCCCCTGCGTGTGCGGCTCCATATGCGGCAAGCGACGCTCCTCCGGGCCTGAAATCAAAGTCCCCGATTGCAGCGCTGACCGGTTTGCCGGAAAGCTCCGTAATGGCACGTATGACCCAGGGAAAATTGGCGCCGAGAGAACCCTCGGCCGGTCGCTTCACATCGATAATATCGGCAGCAAGTGATCGCTTCGCCTCGTCAATATCCCGCGGGCTGACCAGCAATCGCATAGGATTTAATGATCGTTCAGGCTAATAGTGATTACGCTGATCATGGATTTGGTTCTTGCAATTGACCTGAAAGGAGGGCTCGTTGTCCACGGAAAGCGGGGAGAACGCGGTGCCTACCGCCCCCTGACCTGGGGTCTCTCTCCCACTGCAGAGCCTGTCCCCTTTCTCGAACACATCCGCCCGGCGCTGCTCTATATTGCCGACCTGGACCGGATCATGGGTGTGGGGTACCATGATCGGGAGATCCGGGACTGTGCCCGGATGGTGCAGCGATGCTATGTCGATCGCGGATGCAGAGCTCCTGAGGACCAGTTGTCCGGTGAGAACATCGTGAATATTATCGGGACCGAGACCGCAGGCAGCGATCTTTCCCGGTATACATCAGGAATCCTCTCTCTTGACATCAGGGACGGCCGGGTCATCCCCGGCGACCAGGATCCCATCGTTATCCTCAGAGAAGCTGCGGAGCTCCCATTCGAGGGTTGCCTGGTCCTTGACCTGGGGGCGGTCGGGACGGAGGGGGGCCTCTCCGCGGAGCGGCTCGCCGGTTATCGGGCCGCCTATCAGGGATACCTCCTCTTCGGGGGAGGTGTTGCAGGTGAGCACGATCTCGATCTCCTGGCATCGGAAGGATTCGACGGAGCGATCGTTGCCACCGCGGTGCACCGGGGACTCATCTCCCTCGATGCGGTCCGGAGGGGATCATGGTCCTGATCACCATCGAGGGTATTGACGGGAGCGGCAAGAGCTCCCTGGTCTCCTCGCTCGCCCGCCTGCTGGAGGATGAATGCCCGGTGATCACCAGGGAGCCGGGTTCGACCTGGCTGGGCGAAACGGTCCGGCGGGCCATTGCTGATGGGGCCGATCCAATTACCGAGGCGCTGTTGTTTGTCGCCGACCATGCTGCTCACATTGCCACGGTGATCCAGCCGGCGCTTTCGGCAGGGAAGCTGGTCATCTCCGACCGGTACTCGGACAGCCGCTATGCCTACCAGCAGGTGACGCTCGAGGGAATCATCGAAGGACCCCTGGCCTGGCTCCGGGCCGTCCATGACGGCTGGACTATTCCGCCGGACCTCACCTTCCTGATCGTGCTCCCGGTCGAAGAAGCGCTCTCCCGCATGGGGGACGGCAGGACGCTTGAGCATTTCGAGGAAGCGGGCGTGCTATCCCGGGTGCAGGAGAACTACCTCTCGCTGGCAGCGGAAGAGCCGTCGCGCTTTGTCCTGGTCGACGGTCTGAAAAAGGAGGAGGAGATCGCGGACTTCGTTGCCGGAAGCATCAGGGACTTTTCCGGACTGTCACGATCACGTCGTCGACCGTGATCACGTCCACCCGTTCTCCCCCGACCAGGTAATTGAACTGGAGCGAGAACGCACCTTCAGGGACTGCCATCTCTCTACCGCCGACCGTAACGGTATCCGGCGGGGTAGTGAGCTGTCCGGGGGGGAGCGTCCGCACCGCATCCATGAATGCTTTTGCATCCTTCCGGAGTGCCGGTCCGATCACGGCCATGTTGAACTGGACCTCGCCCGGCTTCTTCTCGAGCATCGAACGGTCGCTCTGCCACTCTACCGGACCGTTCAGCGCCCGTGCCATATCACCGGCGTCATCGGTTATCCGGGTGGTGAAGATGGTGATCCGGCCAAGAGGGGCATTCAGGGCCAGCCCCTGCTCGTGCTTGTAGTTGCGGACCGCCGCCACCAGGCTGCTCAGGAGATCACCGGTCTCACGGGCCTCCTGATCGACAGGACCGGGAGTGGGCCACGCCTTCCTGTGCACGCTGCCCTGCCCGAGATAGAGCGAGACCTCCTCTGAAAAGTGGGGGGCGAAGGCGGCCATGAGCCGGCAGAGCGTGTCCAGGGTCTCCCAGAGCACCCGGCAGGCGCTGTCCCGGCCGGGATCATCCGAGTAGAGCCGTCCTTTCACGAGTTCGATGTAGTTGTCGGCAAGGATGTTCCACGAAAACTCCCGGATGGCCTTCAGGGCCCGGTCAAACTGGTAGAGCTCCATGGCCTCCGTGACCTCGGTAGTGGTCTCCGAGAGCCGGGAAAGGAGCCACCGGTCGGCGAGTGGTCCCGCGGCTGCTTCCTGGTCAAATGATCGCTTCCCGAGCTGTATCAGGACGAACCGGGCGATGTTCCAGAGCTTGGTCTGGAACCTTGATGCGGCGATCACATCGTTCCAGTTGAACATGATGTCCGACCCGGTCGTGGCACCGGCCGCCGCCCACTGGCGGAAGGCGTCCGACCCGTACTGCCCGATGATCTCTTCAGGGGAGATGATATTGCCCCGGCTCTTGCTCATCTTGAATCCGTCCTCACCGAGCACCATGCCGTTGACCAGAATCTCGTCCCAGGGCCGGTTGCCGGTCAGGGCCATGGAACGAAGGATGGTGTAGAAGGCCCAGGTCCGGATGATATCATGCCCCTGGGGACGGAGCTGGGCCGGGAAGATGTCCGGGACCGCCGTCCCGTCCCAGCCGGTAACGTTCAGGACCGAGATGGAAGAGTCCATCCAGGTGTCAAGCACGTCCTCTTCCCCGATGCATTCCGATGACCCGCAGGCACTGCAGGGATGTGGCGGCCGGGTGGCGGTCGGGTCGACCGGAAGGTCTGCCTGGTCCGGGAGGACCATTTCCCCGCACTTCGAACAGAACCAGACCGGAATGGGTGTGGCGAAGATCCGCTGGCGGGAAATGCACCAGTCCCACTCCATCTGGCTGATCCAGTTCTCCATCCTGAGGAACATGTGCTGGGGGGTCCACCGGACCTGCTGTGCAGCTGCCATGATCTCGTCGGGAATGATCTTCACGAACCACTGGCGCTCGCTCATGATCTCGATAGGGGTCTTGCACCGCCAGCAGGTCCCCACCCGCTGCTCGAGCGGTTCCTGCCGGAGCAGGATGCCCTGCTCCTTCATATCGGCCAGGATGGCCTCCCGGCATTCTCCCGATTTCATTCCCTGGTATGGTCCGGCAACCCCCGTCATCCTGCCCTGGCGGTCGATGGCTTTCCGGAGGTCAAGGTTGTGTTGTTTCCACCAGTGGACGTCCTGCTTGTCCCCGAAGGTGCAGATCATCACCGCTCCTGAGCCGAACGACGGGTCGACAACCTCATCAATGATGACCGGGACTTCGTGGCCGAAGATCGGTACTACCAGCCGCCGGGACCGGAGACCGGTGTACCGGTCATCGTCCGGGTGAACAGCGACCGCCACGCAGGCAGCGAGAAGCTCGGGCCGGGTGGTGGCGATCTCGACCCCGTCAAAATCAAAGTAGTTGAGCCGTGTCTCCCTCGGCTCGTAGGCAACTTCGGCAAAGGCGATCGCCGTCTCGCACCGGGTGCAGAAGTTGACCGGGTGTTCGCTCTGGTAGATATAACCATCCTTCAGCATCCGGAGAAAGGAGAGCTGGGTCTTTTTGTAGTATTCCGGGAGCATCGTGATGTATTCGTTGCTCCAGTCCACCGAGAATCCGAGCCGGCGGAGGGTGAGGCGCATCTTCTCGATATTCTTCAGGGTGAGCTCCCGGCACATCATCCTGAATTCCTCGCGGGGCACATCGTTCTTGGTGATGCCGTGTATCTCCTCTACCTTCACCTCGGTGGGCAGGCCATGGCAGTCCCAGCCCTGGGGGAACATGACATTGTAGCCCTGCATACGCTTGTAGCGGGCGATAAAATCGATATAGCACCAGTTGAAGGCATTGCCGATATGGAAGTTGCCGGTTGGATAGGGGGGAGGGGTATCGATCACGAACGGCGGACGGTCTGACGCCCGGTCAAAATAGTAGTCCTCATCGCGCCAGATGCCCTGCCAGCGTTGCTCCACTTCACAAAAATCGTAGGTCTTCGGGAGGTCCTGTGGGAGAGACATTTTTCACATATTTGTACTGGTATGAAATATAGTGTTCGAACAACGGAGGGCGGATACTGCCCGGATTACCGCGGCCTCCGGCCGGATACCCCGGGAATGGACTAAGGCTACTGGATTTCCACAACAAACCTCTTCTGCCCTCCCAACAAACCATTCAGGAAATGTCCAACCAGTTCGGGGACAGGCTCGCGGCCATACTTGCCCTCTCTTTTGTACTGATCGCCCCTGCCATCCAGCCCCCCTGGGTCCTCTCCATCATGATCCTCCTCTTCTCATCGATCCTATTCCTCATCAGAAAGACGAGGTACCTCGCCCTGGCCCTCATCCCCATCGCCATCCTCTACGGCCTCTCACTCCTCCCTCTGCTGGTCTTCTCCTGTACTTTCACCATCATGGTCATGGGTGAACTGGCCTTCAAGTGGAGGGCCGGCCGGCTCCAGTCATACCTCGCCTACATTATCGCCGGTTTTACCGGCTGCCTGCTGGTGATGGTCTACCTGCAGGAGTACGTCCCGCTGGTGCCCCTCTTCGGGGTAGTGGTGGCCGTGCTCCTGAAGGCC
>JAAEES010000199.1 GCA_013415575.1 Methanomicrobiales archaeon
CGAAGGAAAACGGTAGAACGTACCTGATTCCGTCTCCAGGAGTTCGCCGAATGATTCGGAGAGGAGTCTGATTTTCTTTTTGATGCCAGGGATGTTGGCATATGTGGCGCAGATATAGGAGGCAAGGCATTCCCAGGGATCCTGGCGGATGATACGGAGACCCCGGCAGCGTCTGATGGCACCGTGGATAACGGGATCGCGGTCGATTGACCGGAGAATCCGGTCCAGGTCCAGGTCGAGCTGGAAATAGGAGCGGATGGTCTCTTTGCGCCCTGATTCGATCAGCAGCAGGTCGCCCTCCTGGCGGATGCGGATCACCTCATTCCCCACAATCCCCTGCCACCAGTCACCGTTCCGCTCCCACCGGAACACCTGGCCGCAGCTGAGCGTCAGGTCAAGGGAGAACCTCCGCGAGGGTATGGCAACCTGGTGCATGGTTACAGAGTTAAGGTGGGGTGTGCGGGGAAGAAATAGGTCTCCATGGTGTCAGAAACCGCACTATGCTCCGGTGTCCGGTTCCGGGTTCCCGGACTATTCCCTTCCACGGACCGGAGGGGGCTGAACACGTCCCGTATATTACGGACTTCTTCCCGTCTCCCCTCCTCTTCTTTCATTCCGCACACGCAGGGTTTTAATGTTGGAGCTACCGAATCTCTGGTATGGAACTGATTGAGACCCTCAGGACATTTCTTGAGAACGGTGAGGACTGGGAGCGGAAGATGACCTCCATCAGTGGGGTTACCATCCTGAAGCTCCCCGCGACAAAATCACGTCACGCGTCACTTGCCATCGAGATAAACCCCCTCACCGAAAAGGGCACGCCAATGAAGAAGAAAGGGGTCATGATCATGGGATCCGCTGAACTGGACGCATTCCGGGAGATATTTAACAGCGAGAAGATGGATATCCTGATCACCTCCATCGAGGCCATCACACCATCCCGGAAAGCGGCAAAGGGGGAGAAAGAGGATATTCTCCAGGTCTGATCCCTGGTTTTCTTTTTTCCGGCAGGATAGGCATATATGCCCGAACAGGCAAAATGAGAATAAACCCGGTCAGGATACCGGAGCGGAGTGTGCGGTATGAGGTTGCCAGTCTGCCTTTCCCGGATAATTTCGATCCCAGGCATTGTGTCAGCAATCCTGGTCGGCCTTATCCTCGTGTCAGGATGCAGCTCGCCACCGGCTGACGGTGGCGTTAAGCCCGAGCCTCCCGGAATCCTGGTCCAGTACCAGCGGACAGGTGGCATTGCCGGATTCAATGACCAGATGGTGGTATTTGAGAACGGCCAGGGGGTATATTCCCGGAACAGTGGTTCAGGTACATTCACCCTCGCCGATACTTCCCTGAACGAGCTTGAGGATATCCTGGAAACTGCTGATTTCCCTTCCCTTGCCCCGGATTATCCCGCCGAAAACCCCGGAGCAGATTATTTCTTGTATGTCATTACCTACCAGGGAACAACGATCACCACCGAGACCGGGGGAATACCCCCCGAGCTTATCCCGGTAATCGGGCGGCTTGATGCCCTGCTCGGTGAATATTCCTAGAGGAAAGATATCCCCCTACCCCTCACTGCAGATCGGTTATCCACCGGACTGTGGAACCCCCGGTCGTACCCGCAGGCACGGCAGGTGGAGAAGTCCTCGTGCAGGACCACACGTTCCGGCTCGGCTGAATTATTCATGAAAGAATGGTGGTGGCAGGTCTGATTTAGAAGTATCCGAAAAATGAGAGTTATTCCTGATAGAGACAGGACTGGACATCGTGACCGAGGCGCCCGACTGCATCGGAACGGCACCGCTGACAATGCCGCATCTGCCTGACATATTTTTCACACTCGTCCTGCATCTTCCGCTTCATCTCCGGTGTCGGTGGTGCGATATCGGCAAATTTGTACTGTGCTATCAGGGGGATAAGATTGAAATTGTAAACGCCCATCTCCCCCACTTTTCTGGCTATTTCGGGGATGTGATCTTCGTTGATTCCCGGGATGTAGACCGTGTTGATCTTGACGATCATGTGCCGCTCAATGGCCATCTCAATACCCCTGAGCTGATTTTCAAGAAGGATCCTGGCCCCTTCGACACCGGTATATTTTTTCCCTTTATAGTTGACAAATTCGTAAATTTTTGCCCCTATCTCGGGATCGACGGCATTCAGGGTAACCGTGATATTCCCTACATCATATTTTTTCAGGAGGTCGATCTTATCTGGAAGGAGGAGCCCGTTGGTGCTGAGACACTTGATGACATTGGGGAACTCTTCCTGAAGCCGCCGCAGCGTCTCGAATGTTCCGTCATTTGCCAGGGGTTCCCCCGGACCGGCAATCCCGATGACCTTGATGTACGGGAACTTCTCTATCGCCTTCCTGACCAGATCTACCGCCTCTTCGGGACTGAGGACCTTTGAGGTGACCCCCGGTCTGCTCTCATTTACACAGTCATAGTCCCTGATGCAATAGTTGCACTGGATATTGCACTTCGGTGCAACCGGAACATGAGCCCTTCCGAACGCATGGCAGGCCCGCTCCGAAAAGCAGGGATGCTCCCTGATTCTCCTGAGCTGTTCAGGGTCCCACTTTACCTTCTTTCCGCCGACATCTGCTTCCCGGTATCCTTCTTCGGTCATGGTGCCTCTCACATCCAGCTAATGTTAGAAAGGTTCGGGCTTTGGATATAAAAAATAATTCAATCGGGTTATTTGGCTGAAATCAAGGTATTACCTCTGGATTTTCCAGACAGGACAGAGATTCCGTCCGGGAACTCCTGTCAGATTGAAAGAGCAATCCATATCCGTCCCGTGAACCACTTAGCTATCATGACTCTGAAGAAGAGCAGCTTGAAGGCATGGATTCCCTATATCATGGCCATATGCTGTGCCCTTGTTGCATGTTCGGGATGCACCTCCCCACAGCAGCCTGTCGCCCGGACGGGAGATACGGTACACGTATATTACACCGTATCGCTTTCTGACGGGACCATGATCCAATCGAATAGAAACGATACACCTCTTGAATTCACTATTGGGAATGGGAGCGTAGTTCCCGGTTTTGAGGAGGCGATTGTGGGGCTTTCCCCAGGGCAAACCAAAACGGTGACCATCCCTCCTGAGAAGGCATATGGTCCATACCGGCAGGAACTGGTAAGTACACTTGAGACGGATGCGGTCAGACAGACGATTGATAAGCTTGAGGCGAATAAGAGCCTGGGTCTCCTGACCTATCCCGGTATCGGTGAAGTGTATATATGGCCGAGACCGGATGGAACGATAGGATATCTGCAATTTTCCAACATCACCGAGGAGACAACTACCGTTGATGAGAACCATCCCCTCGCCGGAAAAGATCTCGTCTTTGAGATCACCCTTGTTGATATCGTCGGATAGCGGTGATGGGAAAGAGCGCATCCTCTGCAGATGCCCGCGTTATCCCAGTGAACAAAGAATTGGGGAAATGTTCAAAGGGGAAATAAACCCCCTGGATCAAAATTCCTGAAACAGGCAGGAAAACAGGGCTCAAAGGTCAGAGAAGCCTTTATTGAAAAATAATCTCTTAAATAGGATATTTCCTGTTTTTAACGGATTAAAACAGAAAAAGAGATCGTGGATGGGCAATGCTGCCCGATGCGATCCGATACCTTTTTTATCAGGATGTAGTATTTTCAAAATGGTGTACCGAACAACCGCCCCGTCATTGC
>JAAEES010000040.1 GCA_013415575.1 Methanomicrobiales archaeon
CGTGAAGATTGTGATCAATTCGATCCTCGGTCTGGTCATCCTCTTCTGCGTCAACTACTTCAACCTGATGGAATATGTCGGAAGGCCGGACATCGAGTACACCCCGGTGAACCTCATTCTCTGCGCCCTCGGGGGAATCCCGGGCACGCTCATCGTCATCATCATGCAGCTGCTCGGAAATCCTGTCGGGTGATCAGATGAAAATAGTGGATTCCCCAGGAAAATTCTGTGGTAGCATGTCGGCATCCCAAAAACATCCAGAAACCGGAGAATTCAGATGACCGTCAGGTATGCCCTGCCTGACCTGAACACCCTGCTCATGATCGACGGCACCAGGTCCTTTCTCCTCGCTGGAAAGGCCGGGTCCCGGTTTCCTCTCTGCATCGAATATGCTTCCGGCGAGATCTGCACAACGCTGGAGACCGACGATATCATCGCTGTTTCTGCACCCGAAGGGGGGGCACTCGAGCCTGCTGTGATGCTCCTTGAGCTTGTCAGGAGGTACCACCTGCCGCTGCTCGTGCTGCCATCTGAACATCCCGGTTCAAAACGGCTGAGGTATGTGGTCTCTGCCGGGCCGGAAATCTCCCTCAGCTGTGCAATCCAGCGGGGCACCCACCCTGACCAGCACCTCCTCTGCTCTTCAGATGAACTGGCAGGCGTCGTTCTCAGGGGAAGGCCGGGGCACATCGAAACCGGAGACCTCCCTCCCGGGGTGCATGCCCATCTGGTCCGCCTCTCCCTTCGTCTTGATCAGGAGACTCCGGGCGATCTCACGCATCCCTGATCCATCATTCCGGCGGCAGTTCTTGCCGGGATTCCGGTGCAGATCTCCGCGCAGAAAAGATCTGGTGAATCCGTGGGAATCGTCATGGAATCCTTTTAATTTTCCTTAAATCCGGCCATTTTTCATGAATAACCGTTTTTCCGGAGAGAAAAATATCAACAGATATAAGAACAATTCAAGGCAAATATCTCATTTGCCGTGAGAGGAGGTTGGATGAAGACTGAGGTATTGAAAAGCATCAGAGCAACCGAAGAAGAGTACCAGTCACTAATCAGCACGGTCATGGCTGAGAGAAAACGCAGTCTTTCTGACGCTGAACTCGAGGCCGACAACCTTGTGATGAAGGCAACAGCCAGTGCCGAAGAGTACAAAAAAATGAGGCTTGCAGAAGCACGGCAGCAGGCGGAAAAAAGGCACGCCGGGATCGTCAGGGAAGGCGAGCAGAAGGCGGCAGATCTGAAGGCAAAAGGCAGTAAAAACCTTAATTCGGCCGTGGAACTGCTGGTTTCACGATTTAAGGAGAAGCTGCATGTTCACGCCTGAACAGATGAGCAGGATCCTTATCGCCGCACCCCGTGATGTGATGGTGCCGGTCATCAGCGAGCTCTACCGTCGGCGACTCTTCCATATCGAGGATTTTGTGGAAGACGACCACGAAGAGTACGAGGGCTACCGTATCGGCCACCCTGTTGAAGGGGCCGGTGAGACCTCGAAGGAGCTACTCAGGCTCCGGTCGGTCACCAGTGCCTTTTCCATCAGGCCGGACGATATTGAACCGTCTCAGAGACTCTCTGCATCGCGCCTGAAGGACCAGATCGAGACCGAGCTTCCCGCGATCGAGAGGGAAGGAGAGGAACTGCTTGCAACACGGTCAGGTCTCGAGAATCAGGCAAAGGAACTGGAGCAGAAGATCGATCAGCTCACCCCGTTTACCGGAGTTCCCATCGACCTTTCATTCCTGTACGGATACCGGACGATCTCTGTTCTTGCCGGTTCGGTGCCAAAGAAGGTCGAGATCGGCGCCCCCCATGAAGAGTATTATGTCGAGTCAAAGACCGGTAACCTTCTGATCGTTGCTGTACCGAATGAGTACCGTCCCGATGTGGAGCGAACCCTGCTCGATGCCCAGTTCCAGGCAGTTGCGATTCCGCAGGAATCGGGGCTTGCAACCGAACGGATTGCTGAGTATTCAGCCCGTCTCGATGCGGTCAGGCGTGAGATGGACGATGTATCATCGAGGATCGATTCCCAAAGGGAGAAGCATGCCGGATTCCTGGTAGCCTGTGACGAGCTCCTCTCCATGGATGTGGAGAGGGCCGAGGCCCCCCTGCGGTTTGCAACCACCGACCATGCATTCATTGCCGAAGGGTGGGTACCGTCAGAAAGCGTTGCCGCTCTCTCGGAGAGCATCACCGAGGTATCGGGCCGGAGGGCGTTCGTCACAGAACTTCCCATCGACAAAGGAAAAGACGTGGTCCCGGTCGAGTACAACAACGTCAGTTTCGCACGACCGAGCCAGCTCCTTCTTGACGTGTATTCGAGACCGAAATACACCGAGATCGATCCTACACTGCTCGTCTCCATCGTGTTCCCCATATTCTTCGGGTTGATCCTCGGGGATGTGGGCTACGGTCTCATCCTGCTGGTAACGAGTCTGGCTTTGCGGAAGTTCATGAAGGGCGACGACGCGAAAATGCTCCTCGCCGTACTCCGGAATGCCAGCATCTCGAGCATTATTTTCGGGTTCCTGTACAGCGAATTCCTCGGGTTCCCGATTCCCGGCGTTTACGCAACCCTGCCCGCGAGACACCTGAATATCGGGGGTGAAGCAGGCGGGCACGGTCCGGCGGTTCCGGAACTGATGATCATGTCGGTCTGGATCGGGATAGCATACATTACCCTTGGCAGGATCCTTGGCGTTGTGAACCATGCCCGGCAGGATCACGGATCCCACCGGATCTTCGCAATCCTGGCAAATCTTGGCTGGATTATGGTGATGTGGGGTATCCTGCTCATGATCTGGTCAGCATTTCCGATGCCGCTGATGCCGGATCTGACCGGTTTTCCCCCGCTGATTCTGGGACTCTCCCTGCCGGCGATTTTGGGAGCCGTCATGATTGTGCTCGGTATTGTCTTTATTGCCAAAGAATCGGCACTTGAAATCGTTGAACTCCCCACCATCCTGTCCCACGTGCTCTCTTTCGCACGTCTGGTCGGCGTGGGGCTCTCTTCAGTTGCTATTGCCATGGTGGTGAACTTCATCGCCATCGGGCTGATTATTGAGCCGCAATTGGAAAATCTGACCATTTTCGGAGTAATAATCATTATTGTCGGGGTTGTTGTTTTCCTGATCGGGCATCTCATGAACGCTATTCTTGGAATGCTCGGCGGTGGACTCCAGTCCCTCAGGTTACACTACGTTGAATTCTTCACCAAATTCTACAAGGGTGGAGGAAAGAAGTACAGTCCATTTGGAATGAAACGGAGATTTACGGAGGATTAGAAATATGGCAGAACTTGATGTCGCAGTACAGGTTGCAGAAGCATCGCAGTTGGGAATGAAGGCCCTTGGTGCAGGACTTGCCGTCGGGCTGACCGGGATTGGCACGGGCCTTGCCGAAATGTCGATCGGTTCTGCAGCAGTCGGAGCGACCGCTGAAAACAAGGACGTCTTTGGTCTGGTCCTGTTGCTGACCGTCATCCCTGAAACCATCGTCATCTTCGGTCTTGTGGTCGGGCTTCTGCTGTTGTTCTGAACCGGGAGCAGACCATGGGACTGGAAGCGGTCATAGAAGAGATCAGGGATAAAGCAAAGAGAGAGGCCGATCGTATCAGGCAGGACACGCTGACTGAGCGGGCCGCCATCCTCAGCACTGCCCAGGAGAAGGCAGAGCGGATTAAACTGGCAGCCGATCAGGAGGTGGATCGCCAGACGGCACATATCATGAACCAGGAGGTTTCTTCCGCCAACCTGGTGGTAAAGAGGCAGCTCCTGAATACTCAGAAGGAGCTTCTGGACACCGTCTATGCGACCGCCCTCTCCACGGTAGAATCCCTACCCGGGGATTTTCACCGTGATGCACTCAAGAGCCTCCTTGCAAAGGCCAAGGCAGAGATCCCTGACGGCATTGTCCACTGCAACAGGCGGGACAATGATGCCCTCATGAAGATCCTGGCCGGTGATCCCGCCTTTTCGGGCTACACCAGGGGAGACCCGGTTGATATCGAGGGAGGCATCATTGTCGAGAGCAGAGATGGCGAGCTCCAGATCGATTACAGCTACCGGACGTATCTGGACGGTATATGGGAGACCGGGCTGAAAGATGCATCTGAGATCCTGTTCAGGTGAGGTGAGAGAGGATGGCTGAACTCAGTTCCGGACCTGTGCCGTATGTGTACGTGTGCACGAGGATGCGGGTCAGGAAATCCAAGCTCATTCCTCGCGAGGATTACGTGCGGATCCTGAACATGAGCCTCCCGGAAATTACCCGTTTCATCGAAGAGACGGAGTATAAGAAGGAGATCGATGAACTTGCCCCTTCATTCCAGGGAATTGACCTCGTGGAACTGGCGCTCTCCTGGAATCTCGCCAAGGAATACCAGGAGATCCAGAAGATCACTCCCGGTGTCCTGAAACGGTTCACCCAGTCGTATTTACTGCGGTGGGATATCCAGAACGTGCTCACCATCCTGCGGGGGAAAGCCCAGGGGATGAGTGCCGGAAAGATACGCGAGGTGCTCGTCCCTGCCGGGGAGCTGGACCGGGTGTTTCTTGACCGGTTGCTCAAAGAAGACTCTCCGGTACGGATTGTGGAGGCACTGAAAGGGCATTCCATCTATCAGATACTCTCGGAGGGTCTTGATGCAGCCCTGGAGGAAGAGTCCTTTGCCCGGATTGAGAATGAACTCTACAAGCAGTTCTACGCAAACCTCCTCTCCGAGGCAATGAGCGGTTTACGGGGCGGGAAACAGTTCCTGGAATATATCATGCTTGACATAGATATCACCAACATCAGGAACATGTTCAGGCTCCGGATGGATCGGCTGCAGGAAGATGCCCGCTCCATGGTGGTCCAGGGAAGTACGTTCTCTGCTGACGAATTCCAGCATCTCATCAGCATTGACGATCAGAAGGAGTTCATTGATGCCCTCAAGGCAAAGGTTCGCCTCAAGCCGCTCATAGCCATGCTCGATATGGTTGAGTCCGAAAAGTCGCTTCGGGAGATCGAGATCGAGCTCATCAAGGTACAGCTCTCCCAGATGGAATCGCTCTCCAAGCTGAACCCGTTCTCGATCCACCCCATTCTCACCTACCTTGAGAAGAAGAAGTACGAGATCTTCAACCTCCGGGCGATCGCCCGGGGAAAGGAGGTTGAACTTCCGGTAGACCGGATCCGGGGATACGTGGTGATGTAATATGGAGATTGCAGTTGTAGGCGACAGCGAGTTTGTTCTCGGGTTCAGGCTGGCAGGGGTCAGGAAGACCTATACGGCAGAAACTGAGGAGAAGCTCACCGACACCATCACCCGGGCACTCGATGACGGGACCATCGGCATTCTCGTCCTGCAGAGTAAGGACATGAACAGGATCCCGCGGCGTCTCCAGACCACGCTTGAGAATTCTGTGAAACCGACCGTTATTGCGGTCGGGGGCGAGGAAGGGGGGATGTCCATGAGGGAGAGAATAAAGCGATCAGTGGGTGTTGATCTGTGGAAGTAAAAGAGAAGACAGGAAAAGACAGGAGCGGAGTCCTCAAGCGGATCGCCGGGCCGGTCGTCACCGCGGTCAATATTGACGCGCACATGTACGACGTGGTGAAGGTCGGCAACGAGGAGCTCATGGGAGAGGTCATCAAGATCCAGGGTGAAGATACCATCATCCAGGTCTACGAAGACACCTCAGGGATCAAACCCGGAGAGCCCGTTGTTAACACGGGTCTTTCCCTCGCCGTGGAACTCGGGCCGGGACTCCTGACCAGTATTTATGACGGGATTCAGAGACCCCTCTCCGTCCTTGTGGACAAGATGGGCGATTTCATTGAGCGGGGAGTCTCTGCCCCGGGACTTGACCACCAGAAGAAATGGGATTTCAAACCCCTGGTGAAAGAAGGAGACCGGGTGTCACCGGGTTCTATCATCGGTGAAGTTCAGGAGACCAACATTGTCCATAAGATTCTCGTACCCCCCAACGTGGGGGGCGGAACGGTAAAGAACATCAAGGCGGGGTCTTTCACCGTCGATGAGGTCGTCTGCACCCTGGATTCGGGAACCGCGCTCTCCCTGATGCACAAGTGGCCGGTCCGGGTTCCCCGTCCGGTACAGGAGAAGATGAACCCGACCATCCCGCTCATCACCGGACAGCGGATTCTTGACGGTCTGTTCCCGATTGCCAAGGGAGGTACCGCAGCCATTCCTGGTCCTTTCGGGAGCGGAAAGACGGTCACCCAGCAGCAGCTCGCCAAGTGGAGTGATGCGGAGATCGTGGTCTATATCGGCTGCGGAGAACGCGGAAACGAGATGACCGAAGTACTCACCGAGTTCCCGGAGCTTGAAGACCCGAAGAGCGGGAAACCGCTCATGGAGCGGACCGTTCTTATCGCAAATACGAGCAACATGCCGGTCGCTGCCCGTGAGGCATCGGTGTACACCGGAATAACCATCGCCGAATACTTCCGCGATATGGGATACGACGTCTCGCTGATGGCAGACTCTACCTCCCGGTGGGCAGAAGCGATGAGGGAGATCTCCTCCCGGCTGGAAGAGATGCCGGGAGAAGAGGGGTACCCGGCATACCTTGCCGCCCGGCTCTCGGAATTCTACGAGCGGGCTGGCCTGGTCCAGACCCTCTCCGGGAAGAACGGGTCGGTCTCGGTCATCGGTGCGGTATCCCCGCCCGGTGGTGATTTCTCCGAGCCGGTCACCCAGAACACGCTTCGTATCGTGAAAGTCTTCTGGGCACTGGACGCAAAGCTCTCCCAGCGCCGGCACTTCCCGGCCATCAACTGGCTCAATTCGTACTCGCTCTATCTCGACACGCTCCATGACTGGTACGACAAGGAAGTCTCTCCGGAATGGAACGTGATCCGATCCTGGGCAATGGAGGTTCTCCAGAAAGAAGCCGAACTCCAGGAAATCGTTCAGCTGGTGGGATCCGATGCCCTCCCCGAGGCCGAACAGGTCACCATCGAGGTGGCCCGGATGATCCGCGAGATCTTCCTGCAGCAGAATGCCTATGATGCGGTGGACACATTCTGCGATATGTCCAAGCAGTACGACATGATGAAGGCCATCCGGAGTTTCTCCGATCATGCCTATGCTGCACAGTCGGCAGGGGTCACCCCGCTGCAGATTATCGGGGTCAAGTCCAAGAACGATCTCCCTCAGATCAAGTTCATCAAGGACTACAAACCCGAGCTCGAACGGATCCTGAAAGCCATGGACAGTGAATTCAACACGCTGAGGTCGTCGGCATGAAGGAGTATCGAACGATATCAAAGATCGCCGGCCCCCTGGTCTTTGTCGAGAAGACTGAACCCGTCGGATATGGTGAACTGGTCAACATCGCACTGTTTGACGGAACCATCAAGCGTGGCCAGGTTCTTGACACGAGTGATGACCTGGTGGTCGTCCAGGTCTTCGAGACCACGGCAGGTATCGGGAAGGACAGCGGGGTCCGGTTCCTTGGAGAGACCATCAAGATGCCGGTCGGCAGGGAGATGCTCGGCCGTATCCTCTCTGGTGGCGGAAAACCCATTGACGGCGGACCGGAAATCGTCCCCGAAAAGCGGCTTGAGATCACCGGAGCGGCAATCAACCCCTATGCCAGGGCATCGCCTGAGGAGTTTATCCAGACCGGTATCTCCACCATCGACGGGACCAACACCCTCGTACGGGGACAGAAACTCCCCATCTTCAGCGGTGCAGGGCTTCCCCACAACAACATTGCGCTCCAGATTGCCCGGCAGTCGAAAGTGCTCGGATCGAAGGAAGAGTTTGCGGTGGTCTTTGCCGCCATGGGTATCACCAAGGAAGAGGCCAACCACTTCATGCAGGACTTCGAACGGACCGGGGCACTTGAACGGGCAGTGGTGTTCCTGAACCTCGCCGACGATCCGGCTGTAGAGCGGATTATCACCCCGAGACTCGCCCTCACGACCGCCGAGTACCTGGCCTTCGACCTCGGGATGCATGTGCTGGTCATCCTCACCGACATGACCAACTACTGCGAGGCGCTCCGGCAGATCGGGGCTGCCCGTGAGGAGGTGCCGGGACGGCGGGGTTACCCCGGATATATGTACACTGATCTTGCCGGTATCTACGAGCGGGCAGGAATCATCAAGGGCAAGAAGGGATCGATCACCCAGTTCCCGATCCTGACCATGCCCGGTGATGATATCACGCACCCGATCCCGGACCTGACCGGGTACATCACGGAAGG
>JAAEES010000200.1 GCA_013415575.1 Methanomicrobiales archaeon
TATGACTGCGCGGGGGGCAGGGAGCATTTCATCTCGGCAGTCTCCGGCGATTCGCTCATCGGGTTTGCCCGCCTCCGCACCGGGGGTCTGCGTGATCGGGAGGAGATCCGGGAGGCGGCCCTGCTCCGCGAACTCCACGTCTACGGGAGTATCGTGCCCCTCGGCATGGCACCCCTCCCCGACCAGCGGCAGCACCGGAAGACCGGGAAGGAGCTGCTCGGCCTCGCCGAAGAGATTGCCGCAGGAACCGGATACCGGGAGGTGGCGGTGATGAGCGGCATCGGAGTGAGATCCTACTACCGCAGGCAGGGCTATGAACGCAGGGGTCCATATATGGTCAAGGATCTGGGATGAAGCCGGCGACCCTCGAATTCGTGAAGCAGCGGTTCTCGGAGTACTACCGGACCGGCACGCTCACCGCACCGCCGTCTGCAGGGCAGCGGGAGTGGGCCTTTGTCTTCTTTGATCCCGAGTACCCGGAGATCCGTATGCGACGGCATATCGGGTTTCCCGGGAACGACGAACTGCTACAGTACGTCCGGAACATGGCTCCTGCCCACCTCTACTACTCGGCCGCTTACTATACCATGCCCCACGCCCCGACCATGGCAGAGAAGGAATGGCTCGGCGCAGACCTTATCTTTGACCTCGACGCGGATCACATCGTACGGGGTCCCTACGACATGATGCTTTCCCGGGTCAAAGAGGAGACCGGAAAACTGATCGCCATGCTCACCGACGAACTTGGGTTTGCGGAACGGGAAATCAGCCTGGTTTTCTCAGGAGGGCGCGGCTACCATGTCCACATCAGGGAGATCGCGGTACGGGGGTGGGGAAGCGCCGAGCGACGGGAGCTGATCGATTACCTCTGCGGTATCGGGATCGATCCCGGGATCCTGCTCTCCCGGCCATCACCTTCACCCCGCGGATGGCACCAGCGATATATAGCTGCACTGACCGAATACCTGCTGTGGCTGGAAGGGATGGAGCAGAAGGAAGCCATCGCCGAACTCTCGGCTCTCGAGGGGGTGGGGAAGATGACCGCGGAAGAGTTCCTGAAGCGGACCGGTGATCTCATGACCGCGCTCTCGACCGATCCCTCGGCTATCAACCTGAAGGACTTCGCGATCGGCAAAGTTATCCGGGCGGTCGCCGGCCAGAAGGAGGGGAAATTTGCCTCGCTCCTCCGGGAAAAGGCGGCCCTTGCCGACGAACCGGTCACCACAGACATAAAAAGGCTCATCAGGATGCCCACCTCCCTCCATGGGGGGAGCGGATTCCGGGTCACCCCCCTCGCCATCAGGGATCTCTCTTCGTTTGACCCCCTCACCGACGCAGTGGTGTTCGGCACCCGGGATGTCCGCATCGCAAGCCAGCGGGAGCTCTCCATGCCCCTGCTGGGCAGTGACTACCGGATCGGGAAAGGGGAGTCCGTTGTCCCCGAAGCCCTCGCCGTCTTCCTCTGCTGCAGGGGTCTTGCCGAGATAGCAGGGAGAGCCTGACATGCACCTGGACGAGCTCCGGAGCATCCTCCTCTCTGAACGGGAGACCGGACGCCTCCTCTCCATTCCCCGCGACCTGTTTTATTCGGCGGAAAAGAGCCTCGAATCACTGCTCGAGGAGGTGTATGCATACGAGGACCCGTTCTCCGACAAGGCCAGAATCCTGATCGAGCGGGTGAGCAGTATCCGGGAGACCCTCCATGACCTCTTCATGCTCAGGTCCGAGAAGATCCTTGCTCTTGCCCGCACCCACGAGGAGGGACAGTACATCGATCGGGAGGAGCTGAAACGGATGCTGCCCGAGGAGCGGGAAATGTTTGACGCCATAGTCCTGGCCATCGGTCATTCCCGGTGCCGGCTCATCCCGGTGCCGGCTCCCGGAGCAGGGGTCAGCCGGGCTGAGGCTGCAGAGGAGGCTTCCCGGTGCGCAGATGTTTTGGAAGCACAGCCTGCCGGTCCGGACTATGTCCTCTCCCGGGTTCTCACCGATATGGAACCGTTCATGGGGGTCGATGGCCGGATCTACCAGCTCCGTCGTGAAGATATGGTGACCCTCCCCCTCAGGAATGCCGAAGTCCTGTGTGAACGCAACATAGTCTTAAATATCAATCCGGGCAAATAATAC
>JAAEES010000201.1 GCA_013415575.1 Methanomicrobiales archaeon
CTCAACAAACCCGAGGCTCTCCACTGGCCCTGCCCCAGCCTCGACCACCCGGGGACGCCCATTCTGCACATCGGAAAGTGCTCACACCCTGACGGAATGGGAGTGATGCACGCGCTCGAGTGGAAACCACCGGCAGAGGTGCCCGACGCAGAATACCCCTACATTCTCACCACTGGCCGCTGTATCTGGCACTGGCACACCGGTTCCATGACCCGCCGGTCCGAACATCTTGATGAAGAGGTCCCCACCGGCTGGATCGAGATCAATCCGGAAGATGCCGCCAGCCTCGGCGTCAAGGACAAGGAGATGGTCAAGGCAATCACCCGCCGCGGCGAAGTCGAAGTGCCGGCAAAGGTGACGCCCGACATCAAGAAGGGAGAGATGTTCATGCCGTTCCACTTTGCCGAATGCGCCGCAAACGTCCTGACCAACAATGCACTCGACCCCGTCTGCAAGATCCCGGAGTATAAGGCATGTGCGGTGAAGGTCGAGAAGATCCAGGGGGCTGAGTAACATGGTAGCAAAAGGCGATATGGTCTACGCATGGTCAACCGATGCCGATATCCTCGCAAAAGGCGAGTGCGGCGGTGCGGTCACCACGCTCCTGAAGTACGCCCTCGAGAGCGGCATGGTCGACGCGGTCTTCGCGGTCAAGAGAGGGCAGGACATCTACGACGCGGTGCCCACCCTGATTACCGACCCGGCAGAGGTCATAGAGGCTGCAGGTTCCCTCCATACCGGGACACTCCTGCTCTCCAAGCTCTTCAAGAAGTGGCTGAACGGTGCGAAGGACATGCGCATCGCCGTCCCCCTCAAGGGATGCGATGTCATGGGGATGTACGAGCTCGCCAAGCGTCAGCAGATCAACCTTGACAATGTCATCATGATCGGCCTGAACTGCGGCGGTACCGTAAGCCCGGTCACCGCCCGGAAGATGATCAAGGAGAAGTTCGAGATCGACCCGGACAATGTGGTCAAGGAAGAGATCGACAAAGGCCAGTTCATCGTGATCACCAAGGACGGCGAACACAAGGGCATCAAGATGGATGACCTCGAAGATGAAGGCTATGGACGTCGTGCCAACTGCCGGCGCTGCAAGATGAAGATCCCGCGACAGGCAGACCTTGCCTGCGGCAACTGGGGTGTCATCGGCGAGAAGGCAGGCAAAGCCACGTTCGTTGAGGTCTGCTCCGAGAAGGGTGCAAACCTGCTCAGCGGTGCAGTAAAAGCAGGGGCCATCGCCACGGAGGCGCCGATCGAGAAGGCGCTCGAGATCAGAGGCAAGACCGAGAATGCCATGCTCAAGCTGGGCGACAAGTGGCGTGCCCGTGACTTTGCCTCGCTCGGGGAAGGCAGTGACCGCCTGAAGAAGATCATGGAGGATACCTCCCGGTGTATCAAGTGCTACCAGTGCATTGAGAACTGCCCGATCTGCTACTGCGTCGAGTGCAGCACCAAGAAGCCCTACCTCGTGGAGCCCGGGAAGGTCCCGCCACCCTTCATGTTCCACCTCATCAGGTTCGCCCACATCTCCGACTCGTGCATCAACTGCGGCCAGTGCCAGGAACTCTGTGCCATGGACATTCCGAATGCCCTGTTTATGCACGCCCTGCAGGTGGAGCTTGAGAAGATGTTCGGGTTCAAGCCCGGTGTGAACATGGATCTGCCGGTGCTCGCCCTCGTCGAGGAGCCGACCGAGCGTGAACGTCTCGCCGCGACCGGCAGCGACCAGATCTTCAACATCTTCCAATCCTGAAATCCACTCTTTTTTTCCATGGTGCATCGCAAGGTGTTCCTGCGCGCCTGTGGTATGAGAACAGATTTTAGCGATGATTTTCCTCTTCAAAGTGCGGGATGTTTTTCACCCTTAATAACAACAATGTATTCTTTCCTGAATTGGTAAGAAAAGATCATTAACTGTACTTACTGTAATTCGACAATTAACCCTGCATATCACGTTAATTCACGAAACAAGTAGAAAACTATTAATAAGATACAAAATTTACCATTTACTTGACCTATACGAGTTAAAATGTTGTTGGTATAGGTAAGAGAGGTGTATTTGAAATGGTGTTTCATCCTCCAGTAGCAATTGTCGCGAAACAGTCTGTTCCACAGGAGTATCGACATTCCTTGGCGCAGGGTTCGCAAAACTGGTTCTCGGTGGCGTGTTCCCTGTTGGGCTTATTATCATCGTCCTTACCGGTGCTGAGCTCTTTACCGGTGACGCGATGCTGGCCCCCATGGCAGCCTTCATTCACAAGGTCAGCTGGGCAGCCGTACTCAATCTCTGGGTGTGGGTTTACATTGGAAACCTGATCGGATCGATCTGGTATGGATACCTTATGGCATACGGCCCGCTCACCGGGTGGAGTGCCGCAGGTGTCGGTGCAGTTAACGCGTTCGGTCTTTCTGCAGTCAACATCGCCATCGGCAAGGTAGGTTATGTCGGCGGCGCAGCCACATGGTCCTGCTTCCTCAAGGCAATCGGTTGTAACTGGCTCGTGAACTTGGCAGTCCTGCTTGGTATCTGTGCAGATGACCTGATAGGGAAGTTCTTCGGTATCTGGTTCCCGATCATGGCATTCGTTTCCACCGGGTTTGAGCACTGTGTTGCAAACATGTACTTTATTCCCGCTGGACTGTTCACGGCTCCGTACCTTTCCGCAGATCAGATAGCGACCATAGGTGCCGAGAAAATAGCGAGCCTCACATGGGTGACTATGTGGACCAACAACTTAATCGTCGTGACAATCGGCAACATTGTTGGCGGTCTGTTCTTCGTCGGTGTCATCTACTGGGTTGCATTCCGCAAGGAAATCGCAGCACTGAAGTAATCGGAACTGGATGAAGATCGGAACCGTCAATGTGAAGGTATCCGCGGTCTCACTGGCCGTGGTCACAGCCTTCACACTTATTTTTCTCATTTATGTCTTCCTTTCAGGAGACTATGGGTTCCTCGTCTGGGGTCTGCCCACGCTCTTACTGCTGCTGCTCATTCCAATGGGGCTTAACTTCTTATCCCAGAGACAGTACCGGGATCTGATCCCTCTCTACGAGCAGGAAGCTAAAAAGGTGAGTGCAAAGGCAGTCAATCTCGGCATGCTCCAGAAACCGGTCCGCATTGAAGGCGTGGTGGAGCGGGTGTACTTCCGGTATCTCAACCGGCCCCAGTACCTGATTGCAGACAGGAGCGGAGAGGTATCAGTGAAGATGTTTACCTCCCCTGC
>JAAEES010000202.1 GCA_013415575.1 Methanomicrobiales archaeon
ATAGAAGTTCAATTCCATCTTTTACCACATTGGAGGATAAACGATGCTTGGAGGACAACCAATTATCATTCTCAGGGAAAATGTGGAGCGGAATCGCGGGCTTGAGGCCCAGCGCTCCAATATTGCCGCCGCAAAGGCGATCGCAAGTGCAGTGAGGACCACCCTCGGCCCCCGGGGAATGGACAAGATGCTGGTCTCCGGTACAGGAGATGTGACCATCACCAACGACGGAGCCACGATTCTCACGGATATCGCCGTGCAGCACCCCGGTGCAAAGATGGTGATCGAGGTCGCCAGGGCCCAGGACGAGGAAGTTGGTGACGGTACAACGACGGCGGTAGTGCTGGTTGGGGCGCTCATGGAGCAGGCCGAGCATCTCATTGTCAAGAAGATCCACCCCACCCTCATTGCCCAGGGATACCGCATGGGTATGGTGAAGGCGCTCGAAATTCTGGATGAACTCTCGGTGACTATCGGTTCCCATGACCGGGACAACCTCCTCAAGATTGCCGATACTGCCATGACCGGCAAGTCGATCGAATCGGTCAAGAGCAAACTCGATGGCATCGCGGTTGATGCGGTGATGACTATTGCCATGGAGAAGGACGGCCGTATCGTCGCTGATGAGGATAATATCCTGATCAAGAAGCAGACCGGGGAAGCCATGGACGACGCCGAGCTCGTGCGCGGTGTCGTGCTTGACAAGACCCGGCTGTCAGAAGATATGCCCCGGAAAGTGAAGAATGCCAGGGTAGCGCTGATTGCAACTCCGATGGAGATCAAGAAGACCCAGGTCAAGGCGAAAATCCGGATCAGCCGGAGCGATCAGATCAGCGCATTCTCCAACCAGGAACGGGAGACTCTCAAGAAATATGCCGATGCGGTGATTGCCAGCGGTGCAAATGTACTCATCTGCCAGAAGGGAATTGCCGACGCGGTCGGCTATTACCTTGCAAAGGGAGGGGTGTTTGCGGTTGAGGATGTCCCCGAAAAAGACATGAAATTCGCGGCGCTGGCGCTCAACGCCGAGATCGTGAACAAACCCGAGGATCTGACCGAAAAGAGCCTCGGAAATGCGGAACTCGTCGAGCAGCCCGATGATGACGAGATCATCAAGATCTCCGGGTGCGATAACCCGAAGGCGGTCACCATCCTCCTTCGTGGTTCAACCGAATATCTCCTTGACGAGCTCGAGCGTGCGGTTGTCGATGGCACCCGGGTGGTCATGGACGCCATGGAGGACGGGAAGATACTGGCCGGCGGTGGATCGGTGGAAACCGAACTCCTCATGAAGCTTCGGGACTATGCAGCAACAGTCGGCGGAAGGGTGCAGCTCGCCATCGAGGCTTATGCAACAGCGTTCGAGGTTATCCCGCAGACCCTTGCCGAGAACTCGGGATTCAACCCGCTCGACAAACTGGTTGACCTGAAGAACGCCCACACCAAGGGGAAGAAGTACGCAGGGCTCAATGTCTACAACGGCAAGATCATCGATATGCTGAAGGAAGGGGTAGTCGAGCCGCACCGCTCCAAGCGCCAGTCCATCCAGAGCTCGGCAGAAGCGGCCATCCTCCTGATCCGGGTGGACGATATGATGATCACCGAGCCGATGAGGGGTGGAATGGGCGCCCCTCCCGCCTAACCCCGCGAGCAGGTCGACAGAATCTCAACACACTCTTCTTTTATCAGAGCGTCCTGGGGAACACTCTTCTTTTCACGGAGAATCAGGACCGTATCGGGATTGATTCCGAGGGAAAGAAGTGCTTTTTCGTAGGTATCCCCCGGTATTCCGTGATATTCCACCACGTCATTTCCCGGGACAAGGATAAACCGGCATTTCAATGTCATTCGATACCATTATACTGGTGGCCAAGAAAAATATGTGATCTCTGTGCCGAGGTAGTCTAGCCCGGGAAGGCGATGGTCTCGAAAACCATTGGCGCCCTGCGCCTCGGGAGTTCAAATCTCCCCCTCGGCGTCTTTTTCAAAGAAATCCGCGCCGTTCTGTATTCCAAGAGAAGGGTATTATAAGAAGCCCTGATAATGCATCCTGATGATTCCGCGAACCGTCCTTATCATACTCCTGGTGGCCGTAGCCCT
>JAAEES010000041.1 GCA_013415575.1 Methanomicrobiales archaeon
CGAGGCATTTGAGAGCTACTTCCAGTGGTTCGACAGCATCGACAACAAGACCGCATTCCTGATGGACTCGTCGGTTCCGGGTGCACTGGCTCACGCCTGTAAGTACGTGACCGATGTCGGGCTGGCACACCGTGCCATCTACAACTCGATCAACGGTTCCATTCCGCCCGAGAACATCGAGGCCATCAAGAACAGCGATGTGGACGCAGCCATCGTGCTGGCCTTCAACCCTGCCGACCCCTCTGTAGCCGGAAGGGAGAAGACACTCGTCGAGGGTGGCGTTGCCGGCCAGACGAAGGGAATGATCCAGATCGCCGAAGAAGCGGGAATTACCCGGCCTATCCTTGATACTGCGGCAACCCCGCTCGGGCTCGGATCCGGTGGTGCCTACCGGGAGATCCTGGCCTGCAAGGCCATCCACGGGTATCCTACCGGTGGTGCCTACCACAACATGACCGTCTCCTGGACCTGGCTCAAGCGCTGGAAGGGATCAAAGAAGAACCCCTCGAAGCTCGTAGAGTCCCTCAAGGGCAAGGATGCCTACGTCGAGCAGCTGCTGCACCACTACCTGGGCGGCATGGACGGTGTCGTCCAGGCTGCCTGGTCAGCTCCCGATATCGGCTGCAACATGATCGCCAGCACCCTTGGTGCCGACCTGATCATGTACGGACCCATTGAGAACGTGGAGGCTATGATCACGGCACAGGCCTACACTGATATCGCAGTCCTCGAGGCAACCCGCCAGATGGGAATCGAGTGTATTGCCGAGAGCCACCCCATATTCAAACTCATCTAAACCTTTTTTTCTGGCCCGGATTGAAACGGTACATATACCAGCGAAGGTGGCCCCTTTCATCACTTGAACAGCCGCGATGCTGATCCCCACTTTCACTCCCCACGGCCCGTACCTTTACCGCATCACAACCCCGGTTTTCCCGGATTCATCATGACCGGAGACCAGACCCCGGAACAGGTTGCCGACAGGTGGATACACGCACAGCGGGCACTGAAAGCCGGCGACCAGGTCTATGCCGGGCATCTCTCCTCGATGATCCGGGCTCGTTCGCATGACCGGCGTTGCGGCATCAGGGATCCCCTTGAATCTGCCCTCTTTACGCTCCTGATCGAACTGGTGAAAGAGCGGGACAGGGAGCAGGAGCCCTGATAGTCAGACCGTTCTCTCTTGGGGAGGGCATGCGGGAGAGGAAAAAAGAGGATGCCCCGGGGGGACATCAGGCCCGGTCAGCCGGCCGCATCATTGGTTGAACGTTGGTGCTCTCGAGTTCTCCCATGGCAAAATCAAACCGCGCTTTGATACCGGGCGGGAGCTCGTCCTCTCCGATTTTCTCAAACCCGAGCTGCCGGTAGAATTCCACCAGCGGGAGCGTGGAGTGCAGGTATAGCGGCTCCCGGCCGCAGGCGCGCAGCAGCTCCTCCATCACCTCCCGGGCATAGCCCCTTCCCCGGAATTCCTCGAAGGTGAAGACACCGTCGACCTCCAGCCCGTCCGGATGCCGCCGGCAGCGGGCAAGCGCGACCAGTGTCCCTTCCACCAGCACTCCAAAGATTCGGTCGCGTTCCGGGTCTGCCGTCTGCAGGTGGTACTGGCGCCAGACCTCCTCTGCACCGTGGAATTCCTCTTTATCCAGTTCGCGGGCGATCACCTCAAGCTGGACCTCGGGATAGAAGAGGAATAGGGGGATCCGGGTCCGCTTTGCCACTTCCTCCGCAGTGCTCCCGATTGGGAGGCTCCTGATGAAATCAGAGGTGCCGAACCGGGGCATGAAGATGACGGTGGCCTTCTCTTTTTCCGCCAGCTCACCGATCATCTCCGCAGGTCTGCCGAACCGGATCATGATAGTAACCCGGGTCTGGCCATCGTCAAAGGAATTCCAGAGAGACTGCAGCTCCCGGTATGATTCCCGGATCGCGTCCTCGAGTTCCTGCCGGGTGTCACCCCGGGTAATGACATGGAGCAGGATAATCTCGTCAATTCCTTCGAGAGCCAGGAGAAACGCGAAGCCTTCATCACAGGGCTTCGAAAAATCGACCGGGAAGAGCACCCGTGAGAAGAGGCTGCGCTCTCCCTTCCCAGGCCGTAAGAGTTCAGGCTTAACCCGGCTCCATGCAAACTGGTGCCGGACTAGGAGCACGTTGGTTGTGGCGTGACGGAGGATCCCCGAAGATACCGAACCAAGCAGGAGGTCTTCGACCAGCCCTTTTCCCCTGGCTCCTATCATGATAAGATCCACAGCCTCCCGACGTGCCAGACCGAGGATGACTGCCACCGGATCCCTCCCGTCACCGGTGATGAGTTCCACCCTCACCGGAATCCCCGCCAGATTCAGCTGCTCCTCCTCTTCACGAAGGGATCGTTCCGCATACTCCCTCGGTGATGCCATCTCCTGCCCTCCCATCCAGGCACGCGATGATGCATTTTCGCCATCGAGCACATGCAGGAGAATGACTTCTCCGGCTACGGGAATTTCACTCACCAGACGGGCCGTCATCCGGGCATAATCAGAAAAATCGGTCGGGAGCAGTATCTTCCAAGACATGGCTGACTCCTGGTTCCCCATCTCCGTATGAAGAGAGATCGACCTTGCGGTATATAATAGAGAACCGTTCCCCCATCGTGTGGCCGGAAGCCGGAACCGGAGCTTTGATTGGAAACGGAATCCTGATACTCCTACGAGATTCCGATGCCTGAAAAAGAGCATGATCCGGTCAGGGAAGCCCATCAGCGGAGGGAGCAGCGTCAGGAACAGAATATCGGCATTCTCATCCGGCAACTGTCGGACAGCAACCCGACATTCCGGGTCCGTGCGGCAGAAGCGCTCGGTTCCATCGGAGATCCGCGGGGAGTCGAACCGCTCATCACCCTCCTCTCCGATCCGGTGGAGGAGGTGGTATGGGTCACCCTGCGGGCACTCGGAACCCTCCGCGATCCCCGGGCAATCGATCCCATCGTTCCCCGTCTGTCCGACTCCGATCGGTGGATCCGTCAGGGTGCTGCATGGGCACTGGGGGAACTGGGGGATCCCCGGTCGGCTCCTGCAATCGCCAGGCTCCTCGACGACAAGAAGAAAGGGGTCAGGATTGCTGCCGCTGAAGCGCTCGGGAAACTCGGTGACCCCCACTACCTGACCCTTCTCGAGGCATTGCTTGATGACGATGAACTTGAGGTCCGCCAGGCAGCACGGGATGCCGTAAAAAAACTGGCCTGATCAATAGTGGTGATCCCCGGTTATCTCCTGGCAGTGTGGATCGGAAAAAATAGGGAAGGAAGTGGATTAGAACTCGAGTGGCTCAAATCCCTGCTTCGTTACTTTGCCAAACTGGATGGAAATCTTGGGATCAAGGGCACAGACCGGACAGGTGTAATCGTCAGGGAGGTCTTCAAACGCTGTGCCTGGCTTGATCCCGCGGTGGGGTTCTCCCCGCTTCTGGTCATAGACATACGAGCATACCGAGCAGAGCCACCGTGTCGGGGTCCACTCCTCAAAGCCCCACTTTCCTACCTTGCCTTTCCCCTGCATGCCGCAGAGGGGACAGACATACGTATCAGGGACATCTTCGAAGGCTGTTCCCGCCGGGATACCATTGTGGGGTTCTCCCCGCAGGGGGGAGTAGATGTACCCGCAAACCTTGCATTTGTAGCGCTGGACTGATACCATAAATTTCTCCACTATACTCATGTGAGTCCCGGTGATCACTTAAAAGTATTTTCATTGAATCGGCCTTCACCTTCCCGGGACCGCTGGGATTCGTGCACACTATTAAGAATAGGTGATGCAAACTGGCTTTTCGGAGATCCGATGGCCCGTGTTCCGCCTGTTCCTCTCATCATCACCCTGGTGCTGATCTTCATTATCGCCTGGTATGCCTTTCGCTGACCGCAGTGGAGATCCGTGACTATGAAGGGGAACATCTCTCATCGATAGCAGATTTCAGGGAGAACTCGATCCGGGGACCGCAGTACATTAATCCCGGGGACTACCACCTGAATATCACCGGGCTCGTCGATCAACCGCTCTCTCTCACCTATGACCAGGTGCTCGACCGGTATCCCCGTTATTCCAAGAAGGTAACCCTCTTCTGCGTCGAAGGGTGGGATGTGACCATTCTCTGGGAGGGCGTGCTGCTCAGGGAGGTGCTGGCAGACGCAAAGGTAAGACCGGAAGCAAACACGATCATTTTCTCTGCCGCGGACGGTTACTCAACTTCGCTTCCCCTCGATTATCTCCAGGATCGGGATATCATGATGGCCTATGCCATGAACGGCGTCACCCTCCCTCCCGAACGGGGATTCCCGTTCCAGCTGGTGGCCGAAGACCGGTGGGGCTATAAGTGGATCAAGTGGGTGACTGCGATTGAGGTCTCGGCCGATCCCTCGTATCGAGGCTACTGGGAACGCAGGGGATACTCTCAGGATGCAAATATCACCGGGGGATTCTTCGACTGACCTGATGAGGGCGGGCGGATAACCAGAATCTTTGTCGGCATCAGGTGGCATTTAAATTCCGGGGGTAACCATCACTATCCATGGCAACCGGCACATTTTTCAATGAAGCGGTGGAGCGGCTTTCCCGTGAAGAACTCGATGCTGTCATCGATGAGCGGGTGCGCTACACTGTCCGGTATGCGGCCGAAAACTCCCCTTTCTACCGGTCCTGGTTTCGTGACCATAGCATCGATCCGGCTTCCATAACCACCCACGAGGATCTGCTCGGGCTTCCCCTCATTTCCAGCAAGACCATCAGGGAACACCAGCCCCCCGTGACTCCCGAATTCATGTTCCGGAGCGTTGCCTGGGAAAAGATCTTCACCATCCACGAGACGAGCGGTACCACGGGAACCCCGAAGAGCTTCTTCCTCACCTGGGACGACTGGCTGCGGTATGCAGAGAAGTACGCCCGGAGTTTCGTCTCACAGGGATTCGGCATGGGAGACCGGATCGTAATCTGTGCGTCGTACGGCATGAACGTCGGGGCAAATACCATGACTCTCGCGGCGCGGGATATTGGAATGGCCATCATCCCGACCGGCAAGTGCAGCTTCCCCAACCGGATCATCACCAATTACCGCCCGACCGGCATCGTCGGAAGTGTGTTCAAGCTGATCCACCTCGCACGCCGGATGCGGGAAGAGGGGCTCGTGCCGGGAGAGTCATCGGTGAAACGTCTGGTCATCGGGGGAGAGAGCTTCGCCGAGGAATCACGGGCCTATGTTGCAGAACTCTGGCAGCGTGATGTATTCAATACCTACGGCTCAACAGAAGGGACCATGTGCGGGGAGTGCGTGGTCAGGAGCGGACTCCACGTCCCTGAGGACCTGGTGCACCTGGATGTCTATGATCCTGCTCTGAAAACGTTTGTGCCAGACGGTGAATGCGGCCGGGCGGTGCTGACCACGCTCCTCCCGGTCGGCGGTCATGCCGGCACCCTCCTGATCAACTACGATACAGGGGACACCACGGTGGTGCTGACCAGGGAACCCTGCCCCTGCGGAAGGACCCATATGAGGATCATGAACCCCCAGCGGGAGGCAGAGACGGTCTGGATCATGGGAACCCCGGTGAACAGGGTGGATATCGAGCGGGGGGTGTTCCAGCACCAGAACATGGAGTACCTCACCGGGGAGTATGAGGCTTTTGTCTACGGGGGTGAGGAGAATGAAGAGATAATACTCCGCGTGAGTATGGAATGTACCGATCCCGGTTCCACACCCGGGGATGAGATCGCTGAAACCTTCCGGAAATCCTTCTTCAGGTATAAACCGGCCCTTGCACGTTCACTCGGAGACACCTTCTCCCTCGTCTTTTCATTCACGGAACCGGGTGGGCTGGAACTCTACCGGCTCAAAGGCCGGCCAAAACGGCTGGTGGACCGGAGATCATGACCATTACCGCGGGTGTGACCTCCCCGCCTTGATCTACATCGTGAAGTTTTTATCCCCGGAAGATACACCCTATTATGCTCAGAGGATATGCCCCCTGGTTTTTTCATTTTGCCGGACACCCCCAGAATCTGGCATCAACCCCCCTATCTATCAGGAGTGGTCATATCCTGAGCAACCGTTGAAAAAATTCATTCTCCATCCTTGATTCCGGCTTTGAAAACAGATCCTTCCACCAATTGCTTTATTCAGTCCTGGAACGAACTTCTGTGAATACATGGCAGACCCGATCTCTACCCTCGCCTATGCATTTGCTGCACTGTTCATCATTCTGGACCCCCTGCTGTCTGTCCCGATTTTCACTTCGATGACCCGGGGGCAGAGCTCGGCCGAGATCAACCGGCAGGCACTCATCGCTGTGGTCGTTGCCGGGTTCCTGATGTACCTCTTTCTCTTCTTCAATTTCTTTATCTTCGGGACCCTCGGAATTACTATCGCCAGTTTCCAGATTGCGGGGGGAATCCTGCTTTTCCTCCTGGGTCTGCAGATGGCGCTTGGTATCGATATCGGCAGGACAAAAGAGCATACCCATACCGCTGCCGGGGTGGTCATCGGCACCCCGCTCCTCTGCGGGCCGGGGGCCATCACCACCGTGCTCCTCCTCTCGAAGGATAACGGGGTGTTCATCACTGCCGCCGCCATTGCCCTCACCCTTGCTGCGACATTCCTGGTTCTGCGGTTCTCATTCCAGATCCAGCACATCCTGGGGGTCACGGTGACAGAGATACTTGGTAAAATCCTGGGAATGCTGGTTGCTGCCATCGCGATCAGCATCATTGCCGACGGCATTGTCGGACTCCTGCAGGAATACGGTTCGCTCTACTCCTTCTCGCTCACGATGGGCGGAGGTTAAATGGTGTCATACCGGGGCGAACGCAGAAGCCAGGTCCGACCATGATTGAACGATTTTTTTCCAGGAGCCATCCCATCTTGGAGGATTCTCACATCCGGCACTAACGGGACTCCGGAGTATACCCGCGAGACACAGAAACGGGCATCCTCCTCAGATCAGGGCCTCGAGGTCGTCCCGCGTGGCATAGAACACCTCGACCATATGGTGCGGGTGATACCGGAGCTTTGCCTCACGTAGACCCGGCACCCCCATATCGCTCTCCCGGTTGATGAAGGGATACCTGTCCTTCACCCGCTCCGCAGTCTCGGCATTGATCGCCTTATAGATCCCTTCACAGTCGGGCAGTCCTTTCTCGAAGTGAACAACCAGGGTTGTGTCATTGAGCGGTTCGAACAGGGAGATGGCCCCCACCCGCCCGAGCACCCTGATGAGGAGGCCGGAGAGGCCGAGTTCCTGCAGGTGGGACATGGCGCAGATTACCGCCTCCTTCTCATAGGCAAGGAACGGTTCCCCGTCGCAGTTCTTCCATTCACACCATTCACGGAGGAACTCTTCCACCTGGCCATGGTTGTCCTCACCAATCTCCTCGACAATCGGGTTGCAGTTCTTCCTGAACCGGTTGAGGTGCCTGCGGATATTCTGGTACTGACTTCCCTGCAGCATGGCAAGATCTTCGGCACGGTACACATATTCGAAGTAGTTCCTGTCAGGATACAGGGGGAGATCCGGATACTGCTGCTCTATCCGTGCCCGCGCTTCCGCATCCACCAGGACAAGCGGTGCATCGTCCCCCTCCTGCAGGCAGAGCGCGATTAAATCCTCCAGCAATTCAGGATCATGCGGACCGATTGGCGGCCGGAACTTGGTCCTGCTGTCTATCGTGCTGGAGATGATGATGCTGTCACGCACATGGGCAAACCGGTAGTGGGCATACTGGTCCCAGCAGACCATGTTGGTGAAGGTATTATCACTGTGCACAGGGGGGAACCGCCGGTAATGGCTGACGAAGAGCGGGCGATCCTCTATGGTGATCGCTGAGAAATCAGCGCGGGAGAGCATGATTCATACCATCCCGCGGAATCGCAGCGGAACATGGTCCTTCATACGGACAAAGCCGATCCCGGTGTAAAAATCCTCGGTTCCGGGCTCGGCAATCAGGGCGATCCAGGTGATGTTGTGGGAGAAACAGAGCCTGAGGAGGGCCTGGACGATCTTCCGTCCCACTCCTGTTCCACGACACCGGGGGATAACCACCAGGTCCTGGATATAGGCATCAGCGATCCCGTCCGAGATAACCCGTCCCATCCCAACCGGAGGCCCGGAATCGCCCTCGGTCGCAACGGCAAAGGCGTAACTCCCGCGGACCAGCTCAGGGATGTGTGCAGGATCGTGCTCCTGCAGCCACCACCCGCCGGCCTTGTACAACCCGATCAGCTCACTCGTGTCCCATTCCTTCACAATATGCACACAGATTTCGGACTCCATCGTACTCACGAAGAGAATTTGTGAGGAGTATTCACGTGCCCGGGTATAAAGCAGCTGGGAATACCTTTCCTGGGGGCCCGTGAGCTCGATCACCTGCACTGGTGAGGGAAATCCCCCATCATACCTGTTTCAGGCGAGGGTGTGATACCAAAAAAAGCGGAATCTGGCTGAATTTATGCAGAAAAAGGACGGGCCGCAATCATGTGGAGAGTGCATCCGACAATCTCCCCGAGCTCCTCAACCCCCATCAGGCCCGAATTGAGGACCAGGTGGTAGGGAGTCATGCACGATATATCGATTCCATAATAGGTTTGATACCGGAGCGCTTCAGAGGCCTCCCGTTCCCGGGTCAGTTCTGTCGCCGTGGCGAGGTCGGTGATGGTGTCGCGGGACTGGATCCGGGTGACCCGGCACTCGATCGGGGCGAACAACCAGACTTTCAGGTCTGCTTCAGGGACAAACCAGGCCGAGAGCCTGCCTTCGACGATTATGTCCATGTGAGCGAGCGCAAGCTCCTTCTGGCGCTCGTCAATCATGCGATCGAAAGATGGGTCTTTCTCGGCAAGTTTTCCAAATTCCGCAACGTCCATGCCGTGCTCTGCGGCCATCCTGCGGAAGACCTCCCCTGCCGAGATGAGATCAATCCCGAGTATATCAGAGAGATGCGTTGCCAGTGAGGTGGTCCCGCTTCCGGGAAGCCCGCTCACTGTGATACGCATCAGATTCCCCCGATATTCAGGGCCTTCCTGACCACCTGGGAGAGCGTGAGGGAGCAGATCATGTACCAGAGAATCCAGGCCGGGAAAAATCTCAGTACAACATCCTTGAGGGAGAGGTGCCCGAAGAAGGGCATGGTGATCCCGATCGACTCCGGGAAATTGTTCAGCCTGAACAGGAGCCAGAAGAAGATGGGGACCGAGATGATCAGGATGTAGGCCATGGGCTTGAACTGGTTCTGCGACATCTCCATCTGCTCCTTCATCACCTTGTCCCGCTTTGATTCCAGCTTCTTGATTTTCTTCTCATCGCCGGAGAGCTGTGCCTCGCGGAACTCCTTCTGGAACACTTTCATCCGTTCCTGCACATCCTGCATACGCTCATAGTCAATGGTATACTTCTGGATGACCGAGGAGTAGAGCGCCGTCAGGACCGAGAGCATGATGATGATGACATAGAACGGTAGCGCTTCGGCGAGCGGCCCAAGAATAACGTTCAGCGCCTGCCCAACCGTATCCCTGATAGCCGGGATACTGTAGGAGAAGATCAGCACCATCGCAACGAGAAGGGCGATGATCCCCCCGTAACTTCTTTTTGCCATGTATCTCACCTGAGCACGGCAGCCATATCTTCCACCGCTTTATCCAGGAGGAAGTCGGCATTGGTGATGTACTTAATGGAGCAGCCGGTGAACATGGAATAAGCTGCAGCGATGGCCCGGTTGAACTGCTGGTGTTCAGCAATCCCGTAGGATCCTTCAAGGTCCCGGGTCCGGGTCTCGTCGCTCAGCCTGCGGAGGAGAATCTGGTCTTCGTTGGTTTCGACAAGGACGACGGTATCGGGCATCAGCTCGCGCAGCACCCATTCCGGGAGCCCGGCAAGATAGCCGGCAGGTGTCTTTATCGATGCATGTGTATCGATGATGACATTCCCCTCTTCTTTTGCAATAGCCTGGGCTGCCAGTTTCTGAAGGCGTTTCTGGATGTCCTTGTCAAGTTTGCGCATCTCGTCGCGATCCCTGACAACTCCCTCCTTCTGCGCCACATCAAACATATAAGTCCCGAAATTAAGGGTCCGGTAGGATACCCCCTCATTCTCGAGGTTCTTTAACGCTCCGGTTACCACCGTCGTCTTTCCAACACCGGGAACCCCGGTAATGATGACTCTCCTCCCCATTCTCTCTCACTCCTTTCCAAAGAAGGTCCGCATGAACGGATACATCTCCATGATCTGCTGGCTGGCGATCTCTTCGTACAACCGGTAGGTGATGCTCACCGTCAGGAGCAGTCCTGTACCGCTCACTGCGCCGATAACCCCGAAGAGGTTGGCAAAGACGGAAAGCAGCCCGATGAAGACACCGCCGATCACCGTTACCCGGGGGATATACCGGTCCAGGTACTTCTCAAGAACCTGGGGGTTTCTCCGGTATCCTGGGATCGACATTCCCGACAACTGGATCTGGCGGGCAACATCCTTTGAGTCAAGGCCGGCGGTCTTGATCCAGAACAGTGCGAAGACCGCACCGCCCACCACCATGAAGGTGATGTCGACCCCGAGCCTCACCAGGATCTCCCACGGGGCATTGGTGATATTGTAAGCCGGGACCCACCACATCCACTGGCTCGGTCCGTTGATTGGTGCGAGGTAGTACATCAGGCCACTGACCGCCTGGGATCCTGAATAGGTCCCGAAGATGGTGATGCCCACATTGTAGAGGAACAGGCCGATCATCTGGATGTTGGCCTGGAGCACCCTGACAAGGATCATGGGCAGCACGCTGGCATAGATCAGCTTCACCGGGAACCGGGCCCGTGCACCCCGCACCTGGGCATGGGCTAGCGGGATCTCGATACGGGTCGACTCCACATATACCACAATGAGGAAGATCGCTACAGTGGTGATGAATGCCAGGACCTCCGGGCCCATGTATTGGAGGAAATCGGCCCCGTCCATGATGACCGCCACGATCCGTGGGAAGAACCCGACCGGAAACTGGTCCTGGGCAGGTATCCATGATATGAGCCCGTTGATGAGGGCCTGGGAGATCCCGGCGATGATGAAGAGTCCCACGCCGGATCCAATCCCCCACTTGGTCACCACCTCGTCCATGAACATGATCAGCACCCCGCCGATACAGATCTGGATGAAGATGATGAACGAGACCGCAAAGAGGCTTCCGCCGAAGAACATGTCTGCGATGAGGGGGTCCGGCCTGAGGAATCCCCCCACCAGGTTCGGCAGCGCCTCGATGATAATCATGACAAAGATCAGGAGCTTCTGGAGCCCCATGTAGAGCACCTGGCCACGAACCTCCGTTGTATCGATGTGGAGAATGTCTGCCCCTTTGAGCAGCTGCAGCACACTGGATGCCGTGACGATCGGACCGATACCCAGCTGGATCAGTGAACCGCTCGCACCGGCAAGGAGCGCACGGTAGAACTCAACAAGGTCCTGGGAGGCTGGATCAAGTCCCCAGAGCGGGATATTTGTCATCACGAAGTAGAGAACAAGAATGCCGGCAGTCCATAGCAGCTTGTTCTTGAAATGGACATGGCCTTCTGGGCTCCGTACTGCCGGCATGGCAGCGAG
>JAAEES010000042.1 GCA_013415575.1 Methanomicrobiales archaeon
TCGATGGGGACCTGCGTCGCCCGGTACCTGCTCGAGGTGGAGGACGGGAAGACGCGGACGCATGCTGTCCGCCAGCTGATCGGCCTTGGCCCGGCCAACAATGGCTCGGCACTGGCTGAGCTCTTCAACCACCCGGTGCACGGGGAAATAGTCGCCAACAGGCTCCGCGGTGTCTTTGTCCCGAAAGGGTTTGATCCGCAGACCGACCAAAGTGTCAGGGATGCACGACCGGACAGCCCTGTCATCCAGCGTCTCCGGACCGCCGGTCTGCGTCCAGATATCACCTACCGGGTGATCGTGGGCACGAATCCCGAGGGAATCCCGGGATTTTTCCCCTGGTTTGAGGGGAGGACCTGGGAGATGGCGGAGGACGGGAGGTTTCGGGCAACACTGGAAGGAGACGGGGTGGTTGCCTTTCGGGAATCTGAACTGCCGGGTATCCCGATCGATATCATCCCGGCATCCCGTGGACAGGGGACACCGCCAGACCTGTTCTGCCACATCAATCTGCCGAGAAATCCCCTTATCATCGACCGGTTGGTGCAGTACCTGAAAGTCCCCAACGGATTTGGAGAAAAGTCAACGAAATCCGCTTAGACTGCCCAATGAGTTTATTTATCCGGCCGCCTATTCACTCATATATCCAAGGGGTGAAAAAATATGGGTCTAATGCAGGAATTCATGGACTTTCTGTACGAGTACAAGGTCATCGGCCTTGCAGTGGCATTCATCATCGGTGTTGCCGCGACTGCGCTCATAAAATCGCTGGTTGATAATATCCTGATGCCAATCATCACGTTCTTCATTCCCGGGGGCGACTGGCAGGAGGCCACGCTCGTCCTCGGGTCGATCATCATTGCGTGGGGCAAGTTCCTCGCCGACCTGATCTACTTCATCATCGTGGCCTTCATTGTCTTCATCATCGCCAAGAAGGTGCTGAAAGAGGAGAAAGTTGCGAAGAAATAAGGAAAAACTGGCCTAATTTTTCTTTCTTTTGAATAGAAATTTGTTAGATTGGATGAGTGCTATTTCTCGCCCGGCATCCACCCCATCTGGACGTACCAGTCGTATTCGTGGGCCCATCGGTCCTTGTTGAATCGGACGAGCTGGCAGAAGTACTCCCGGCGCTGGCGGTGGATCTCCTCCTGTTCCGGGTAGTGGTGCTCACCCCGGATCGACCCGGCGAGCGTCTTTCCGAGGGCGAGGGCCTCTTCCTCTGCCCGACCGAGGGCAGCAGGGTCCCGGCCGATGGCGACGCCTACGCCCCCGACCACGGTCGCCCCGAGGTTGGTGAGTACCCGGTTCATGTACCCGACCACCTCGTCCTGGCCGCTCCCTCCCGCGGTGCAGACCGAGCACCCATACTTGCCGGTGAGCATCTGGCAGTGGATGGCGTCGGCCATCCGGTCAAAGACCGCCTTTAAGGGTGCGGTGATCGAGTCAATGTAGTTCGGGGACCCGAGCACGATCCCGTCCGCTCCCATCATCCGGTCAAAGAGATCCGGGAAGTCGTCCACGAGCGTGCACTCCCCGGTTGCATAGCAGGTCCCGCAAGCCGTGCAGTACTCTATCTGGAGGTCGCAGACGTCGATCAGCTCTGTATCGGCGCCTTCCGAGCGTGCAGCTTCCAGCACCGCCTTTACCAGCTGCAGTGTCCGGCTCTCCTCCCCGCGGGGGCTTGCATTCAGTCCGAGAACCTTCATAAAACGAGATGGTGCACCTTCCGGGATAAGCGTGCCGGGTCTCACCTGGATTTATCTTCCCGGAGCCTACGTGCCGTAATTCGTATTCCCCGATACCGCTTCTTCTCAAGCCTCTTTGCCCCGATACCGGCCTTCTCGGCCTGGAACTCGAGTTCCCGCATGAGCCGGCGGTAGCTTGCCAGCCGCTCCTCCGGGAGGGCTCCCCTCTCCACTGCCTCCCTGACCGCACAACCGGGCTCCTCCCCGTGCCTGCAGTCGCGGTAACGGCACCCGGCGGCAAGTGCGGTGATCTCGGGGAAGGTCTCCCCTATCCCTGCCGCGGCGTTCCCGAGCTGGATCTCCCGCAGCCCCGGGTTGTCGATGACCATCGCTCCCCCCGGAAGAAAGAAAAGCTGGCGGACTGTGGTGACGTGCCTTCCTTTCTCGTCCCTCTCCCGCACCGCCGCCGTCTCCTGCACCTCGCCGCAGAGGAGCGCATTGATAAGCGTGGACTTGCCGACGCCCGAAGAGCCGACAAGGGCGATGGTGGTGCCGGGAGCAAGGAAAGAGGAGAGTTCTTCCATCCCGGACCCCTCCCGGGCGCTCACTATAAGGACGGGTACGGCTCCCGCGATCGCGGCGGCCTTGCTCACGAGGGCCACGGGGTCCTCTGCGAGGTCAGACTTGTTGATCACGATGACCGGTCTGGCACCCGAGGCATGCACCACCGCAAGGTAGCGCTCGAGGCGGCGCAGGTTAAAGTCGGCTCCGGCAGCGGTCACCACGAAGACCAGGTCAATGTTGGCCGCAATCACCTGCTCGTCGCTCCCTTCGCCCGGCGCCCCGCGAAAGAGAGCAGACCGGCGGGGAAGAATATCGACGATCATGCAGGACCCGCTTTCGATCCCGCCTCCGAGCACCACGAAGTCTCCGACTGCAGGAGCTCTCCCGAGCCGCCGGAGAGCGCCGGAAATCCCCACCCGGAGCGAGCCGGCCGGGACGAGCACGTCAAAGACCGTCCGGTGCTGGCACGAGACCCGTCCGGCAGTATAGGGACCGCGGTACCGGGAAAATGCCTCTTCCAGCCGCTCGTCCCAGCCAAGTTCCCGGAGGGTTGCCGGTCCTTCCGGCCCGCAGGAATCTCCCGTGATGCTCATGTTCTCAGGAGAAAGGTGAACGCCGGGTTGTCAAATTCCTTTCCTAACAGGGAGGTGTTGCAGTGAGACGTGAAAAGGCGAGTTGCGATAATGTCAACTTTCTGATTCGTTTACCGCCGGTATGGTGAAGTGGAACGTCGACCCCCGGCCCAATTCCGATTCCACCCATATCCGCCCCCCCTGCCGCTCCACGATCCGTTTTACAATGGCCAGGCCGATACCTGTCCCGACGTACCGGTCCCTCGTATGCAGCCGCTGGAAGATGACAAATATCCGGTCGAAGTACTGGGGCTCGATCCCGAGCCCGTTGTCCTGGATATTGAACTGCCACATATCACCCGTCTTCTCCGCAGAGATGCGGATGCGGGGCGGTTCATCCTCCCGCCGGTACTTGAGGGCATTGCTGATCAGGTTCTGGAACACCTGCCGGAGCTGCTGGGGATCTGCCTGCACGACCGGTAACAGGTCATACGTGATCGTGGCACTCTCTTCCTTTATGATCGGGTTTAAGTGCAGGAGGGCCTGGGCCAGCACTTCTTCCGTGCGGATCGGTTGGAGCACCTGGGCTTTACTGGTAATGCGTGAATATTCAAGGAGATCATGGATGAGGACCTGCATCCGCCTCCCGGCGTCCACGATGTATTGTATATACTCATCTGCCTCAGGATCAATCCTGCCCTCGTACTTGCGCTCCAGCAGCTGGGTGAAGGTCACGATGGTGCGGAGCGGTTCCTGCAGATCGTGGCTGGAGACATAGGCGAACCGTTCCAGGTCTTCGTTGCTCCGTTTCAGGTGCTCGGCGTACTGTTTCATGGCTTCTTCCGCTTTCAGGCGCTCCGTATCTTCGATGATATACCCCTTGGTCACGACCAGATTCCCGGCAGCGTCAAAGATCCCAATGATGTTTTCGACCACATGAATCCGGGTCCCGTCCTGCCGTTTCCGGAACCTTTCGATATTTTCCAGCCGTTTTTCCTGCTGCAGGCGGTCGATGAGCTCCGCACGTTCCTCCTGGTGGAAGTAGGTCACAAGAATGTTTGCTGACTCTGCTTCCGCGACGGAGGCAAACCCGAACATCCGGGCAAATGCCGGGTTGCAGTCCAGGATCCGCCCATCCCTGGTGCAGATGAAGTCGGCCGAGATATCGTCGTCGACGAGGCTGCGGTACTTCGCTTCACTCTGTCGTATCGCCTCGTCCACCTCCTTGCGCTCGGTAATGTCACGAAGCATCCAGCGAAGGGATTGTACTGCAGCGTCCTCGGCATATGCGCTGGAGACATTTATTGACACTGTTACCGGCTCTTTTCTGAACGGCTGCACCCGCAGTTCACAATCGTGCTGGTTTTTTCCCCGGACTGCCTGGAATAGCAGGTTTTGAAAGTCTCCTTTGCACCCTTCTGCGAAAAAATGGACCAGATTTCGCGCTGGAAGACTGTCCTTGTGGATGCCAAACAGTGTCGCGGCCGCCGCATTGGCTTCCAGGATCCTGCCCGCATGATCGGTCACCAGATACCCCTCAGGGGCGGCATCGAAGAGATCATAGTAACGCTGGCGCTCCTGTTCGGCCTTGGTCCGGATAGAGGCCAGTTCCTCGTTCCGCCGGGTTAACTCCTGATTGATCTGGGTCAACTCTTCGTTCGTCAATCGGAGCTCCTCATTTGCTGCAGCCAGTTCCTCGGCATAGGTCTGGATCTGTGACTGCGCCTCCCAGTATTCGTACGTACCAACTTCGTTCATTGTTGCGCCTTTTCGGCGCACTGCATTCTCCCGCTGGAGACGTGCGAGAATCCGTGACAAATCCCCGGCCTGCCTGTCCAGGATCTCCTGCACGCGAGACCGAACTGTGGGGGGGACTCCGTCCACCTCATGGAAAAGCGCCTGAAGCTGTGCGCAATCTTCTTTAATCCGGATTATTGCCCTGAAATCCATGAAAATCGGGAATATTGATCCATTCCCTTAACCAGAGGGTATAGTATCATCAGGGTATTCTTATACCTGTTGGTCACCGGGGAATAATCAGAACCCTTTGCACATCATCCGATGCAATATTGCTCAGTGTATTGATGAGATGGGCTGGATCATTCATGTTCTCCTTTCACAAGGGCCTGCTGCAGTGGTGGGGGAGACTGCCCGGTCACATCCTCGATGGCAAGGAGGATCATCGCCTCTCCGGTATCCTCCTGGATCTTGCGGGCATTGAGCCGCATGATGCGGTGCCCGATTTCCGGGAAATCATGCTCCATCTCATACCCTTCGAACTGTGTCTGTTTTTTCAGTACGTCCTCGATCAATTGCCGGAGCTTCGGGATATCCCACTGATTGTCTCCCAGGGCGTACAGGTACTTTCCCTCCGTCTCCTCTTGCGAGACCTTAAAAGTCGTTAAAAACGAACGGTTCGCCGAGATCACTTTCAGCTGGTCGTCGAGAACCAGAAGGGGCTCACGGATGGTGGCGATGATGTTCTCCGCGTAGGTCCTGCTATTCCGGAGAGATGTCTCCAGCTCCTTGAGTGCCGTGATATCCATGAAGCTGACCACTACGCCATCGATCCGGTTCTCCATCGTGCGGAAGGGCAGAATCCGCATCTCGTACCATCTCCCTTCCTCCGTCTGCACCTGTTTTACCCGCATCTGCAGCGTATCAAGCACCCCGCGGATATCGGCCAGGAACCGTTCATCCTTCAGGTTGACGTTCAGGTCGGTGATGGGCCGGTTGAGATCGCTTGACTGCAGATTGATGACGGCCCGGATAGGTTCGGTGAATCGTCGCACCCGGAGCTGGTTGTCCAGGAAAAGGATAGGAATCTCTGTGCTCCGCAGCACGTTCCGCATATCATCAGTGCTCTGCGAGAGTTCCTCGATCTTCTTCTGGTATTCCGCGTTGACGGTGATCAGCTCCTCATTGAGAGACTGCAATTCTTCCTTTGAGCTGATCAGCTCCTCGTTCGTGCTCTGGAGCTCCTCGTTCGCCGACCGCAGCTCCTCCTGGGAGGCCTGCATCTGCTCGACGGTGTCCTGGAGCTGCTGCCGGGAATGGAGGACTTCCTGTTCGAGCGCGGTATACCGTGCGTCCGCGGGCAGATCTCCCGGATGTTCCGGTGCCGGGGGCTCAGCAGGTTCGGGCTGATCCTCAAATATGATCAGGTATAACTGCCCGGGCTCTGCCGTTTCGGGAATGGGCTGCACGGTCAGGCGGATACGCTGTGATCTCCCGTCTGTCTGCACGAACAGGTCGTCTCGGGTAATCTCGCGTTTCTCCCGGGAAGCGGCGCCGATCGCTGATAGCAGAGCAAACTGGAGCCCCTCCCGCGCCATCGCATTCACATTCAGGTTCGCCTTCCCGGAGGGTGGTTCCAGGTACTTCCGGGTCTTTCCCTGGAAATAGAGAATATCGCCGTTCTCGTTAACGATCACTGAAGGGGGGACAAAGCGTTCAAACAGCCATTTCTGGACAAGAATCTGGCCGGGGACTTCTCTACCCGCAACCACGCGTCCTGCCCTTCGATCCGGTCCGGTGAAATGAAGGGGCAGCTCAGGGTGTATCGCGAACGGGGGCACCACTCCCCGCTGCTGGAAGATCTTCCACTTATTTTCCAACGCCTGAAAAAGGTCGCGATGACCGCTGATGGACTCTGCGGTGCCGAGGAGGAGGATTCCACCGGGGTTGAGGGCATAATGGAAGAGGGTGATGAGCTTCTTTTGCAGCTCTGGCGAGAGGTAGATGAGGAGGTTTCGGCACGAGAGTGCATCCAGGCGGGTGAATGGAGGATCGGTGAGGACGTTGTGCGGTGCAAAGACCACGGTCTCCCGGACCTCCGGGCGGATCATAAAAGTGTCGTCCTCCCGGATGAAGAAACGGTCAAGCCGCTCAGGGGAGATATCAACCGTAATGTTGGCAGAGTACACTCCGTGCCGGGCGATCTCGATGGCTCCCCTGTCCACATCGGTCCCGAAGACCTGGTAGCGGATTTCCCCCGAACGGTCCAGCGCATCCAGTGCTTCCCGAAACACGATCGCCATCGTATATGCCTCTTCTCCGGTGGAGCACCCCACGACCCATGCCCGAAGCGTACTGCCTGCCGGTGTGCGCTTGATCAGGCCGGAGAGTGATTCTTTCAGGTTCTCCCAGGCGTCGGGATCCCGGAAGAACTGCGTGACCCCGATCAGCAGCTCTTTTGCAAGAATCTCGATCTCGGCCGGATTCTCCTGCAGGTAATGTACGTAGTCCTCAAGGCGGGTCAGCTGATGCAGGCTCATCCGGCGCCCGATGCGCCGCTGGATGGTGCTCCGCTTGTACTGCGAGAAATCCTGTCCGGACCGGGACCGGAGCAGGATGAATATTCTTGCCAGCTCATTCTCCGTGGCCAGGTTAGGGATCTTCATCACTGCGGGCATCTGCGCGAGATTCTGTACATACTTTATGAGCAGTTCCGGGAGCTCGGGGGGCTGGGCAACGTAGTCTACGAGGCCGGTAGCGATCGCACTCTGGGGCATGCCCCCAAAGTTCGTCGAAAGAGGATCCTGCACCATTATCATACCCGCATGCTCTTTGAGTGCCCGGATGCCAAGCGTTCCGTCGGTGCCCGTACCGGAGAGGAGGATTCCGACAGCCATTCCATCCTGATCCTCGGCAAGGTGGCGGAAGAATATATCAATGGGCAGGTGCAGCCCTCTATCCGGCCCCATTTCCAGGAGCGTGAGGACACCCTGCAGGATCGCGATGTCTGCGTTGGAAGGTTTGACATATACGGTATTGGGCTCGGTCTGGATGTTATCCGAGACCTCCACCACAGGCATGGAAGTGTAGCGCTCCAGTATCTCAGTGAGCATGCCCTTCTGCCGGGGATCCTGGTGCAGAATGACTACGAACGCCATCCCGGTATTGGGCGGCATATGCGTGAAGAATTGTTCGAGCGCCTCGAGACCTCCTGCCGATGCCCCGATCGCCACGATGGCGGCGGGCAACTCCGGTGATCCTGATCTCTTTGGTTTTTTTTGATTTCCGTTTTTCCCAGGTTCCGGTTCTTTTTTCTCCCG
>JAAEES010000203.1 GCA_013415575.1 Methanomicrobiales archaeon
CAATGAAAAAGAGACAGAGTAAGGACAACGGTTGTAATTCTGGAGATAAAGCATGCGGCTCCTTCTGATACACACGGATTTTATCGAATACGAGGCAAAAAAGCGGACCAGCATGGCCGAGGAGACGGACCAGCTCAAAGACTCCCAGGAAGAGGCGCTGGCCGTCTTTTCCGCTGTCGAGGCGGTTGACGAGGACGACCTGCCTGGCGTGGTAGAGCAGGCGCTCTCCGAGATCGGGCTCGTCGCCGACAAGCTCTCGGTCGAAAACATCGTGATCTACCCCTACGCCCACCTCTCATCCGACCTCTCCCGGCCGGACGCCGCAGTCTGGGCGCTCAAGGCCATGGAAGAGGGACTCCGGGAGATGGGCTTTGCGGTGAAGCGGGCACCCTTCGGCTGGTATAAGTCCTTCAAGATGTCCTGCAAGGGCCATCCCCTTTCCGAGCTCTCGAAGACCATCGTTCCCTCCGAAGAGGGAGCAAAGAAGGAGAAGAAGGAGATCACCCACGAGTTCTTCGTGCTCACGCCGGACAGCGCACGGCACGATGCACGAGAGTTCCTGGATGATTCCCCCTTCGGCTGCCTGCTGAAGAAGGAGCTCGGCGAGGCGACTCCCGCTGGCGGGGAGCCCCTCCACGTCGACCTGATGCGGTCAAAGGAGCTCGTTGACTACGAGCCGGTGAGCGATGTCGGCCACCTCCGCTGGCTGCCAAAGGGCAAGCTCATCCGGGACCTCCTCGCCGACTATGTGCTCGGGCTGGTCCTCCCCTACGGAGCAACGCCGGTGGAGACCCCGGTGATGTACGACCTTGGCGACCAGGCTATCTTTGAGCACGCCGATAAGTTCGGAGAGCGCCAGTACCGGTTCAAGAGCGGGAACCGGAACATGATGCTCAGGTTCGCTGCCTGCTTCGGCATGTTCTCCATCATGCGGGACATGCACATCTCCCCAAACACCCTCCCCATGAAGATGTACGAGCTCTCCACCTACTCCTTCCGCCACGAGCAGAAGGGTGAGGTGATCGGATTGAAACGGCTCCGGGCCTTCACCATGCCTGACATGCACAGTCTCTGCACCGACATGCCCGAGGCGCTGGCCTGCTTCGAGGAACAGCTGGCCATGGGCTGGAAGACCGGGGAAGACTTCGGCACGAAACTCGTCGGGGTCTTCCGCTGCACCCGGGACTTCTGGGACGAGTACGCAGACTGGGTGAAGAAGATCGTGGCCGAATCCGGGGTTCCAATGCTGATCGAGATACTCTCGGACCGGGTCCACTACTGGGTGGCCAAGGTCGACCTGGCGGCCATTGACGGGCAGGGCCGGCCGATCGAGAATCCCACGGTCCAGATCGACGTGGAATCATCGAAACGCTTCGACATCAAGTACCATCTCGACGGCGAGGAAGTCTATCCCCCCATCCTCCACTGCTCCCCCACCGGCAGCGTTGAGCGGGTCATCTGCGCCATTCTTGAGAACACCGCACACCAGGAGGTCCCCCACCTCCCGACCTGGCTCTCCCCCGTCCAGGTCAGGGTCATCCCGGTCGCCGAGCGCCACCTCTCTGCCGCAGAAGCGGTGGCTGACCGCATCCGCGACGCATGCATCCGGACCGATGTTGACGACCGTGAAGAGAGTGTCGGCAAGAAGGTCCGTGATGCCGCGATGGAATGGGTGCCGTTCGTGGTGGTCATCGGCGATGCCGAGAAGAACTCCGGTACCCTCACCGTCACTGTCCGGTCGAAATCAAAGCCCAACAAGCCCCACAAGGAGACCATGACCGAAGACGTCCTGATCGATGAGATCCATGATGAGACATGGGGTATGCCATTCCGGCCACTCTACACCCCGGCGAAACTCTCAAAGAAAGCCCGGTACATTTAACGGGATCGGGGGCCAACCATCACCCTGCTGGAAGATCCTCCCGCTCCGCCCTCTTTTTCCTGCCCGCACTGCGGTGCTGTATCCGGTACCTTCCGGACCATATGCCCATCGTGCGGACGGCCGTATGTCAGGGATTACATCGATGTCCGGGTGCATCCCCGGGACCCAAA
>JAAEES010000204.1 GCA_013415575.1 Methanomicrobiales archaeon
GAAAGGAAGGGTGATGCTCCACCACGTACCTCTTGTAGGGACGGAAGGGGTGCGCTACTGTATCGAGCGGGTGCTGAACGCCCAGATGGACTTCACTGAAAATCGTAGTACTTCCGGAGCCAGTCCCTGATCTTCTCAGACTCGTTCCAGCCCCGGTCCAGCTGGTCTGCGATACGGTTGATCACCTCGGCCTGGGCGAGGATCTTCTCCGTGACCTCATCGTCGCTCGCATTGAGGAGTGAAAGACCGACGATGGCCTGCAGCGGGTTGCGGATGTGGTCATTGAGAATGGCAAACTGTTCCATGTTCTTCTCGATCTGGCGGAAGGCATCGCGCTTCAGCCTCTCGATCTCCTGCCGTTCGGTGATATCGCGGGCCATCACGAGCACCGCGGTCCAGCCCATGTGGGCAAAGAAATGGGCATTGACTTCGACAGGGGTCACCCAGCCGTTCTTCCCCACAAGCGCGGTCTCAAAGAGCGAATGGTCCTTCACGAGAATCTCATGTAATCGATCCCCCAGCGCGGCGGCATCTCCCGGAGCGATGACGTCGGCGGGTTTCATGGCCAGGAGTTCACCACGGGAGTAGCCGAGGAGCCGGCATGCGGCCAGATTCGTCTCGATGAACTTTCCGGGAGTCCCGTCCCGACCGATCCTGAAGATGAGGACCGGATCAGTGCCGGTGTTGAAGAACAGCCGGTACCGCTCTTCGGTCTCACTCAGGCGGTCCTGCAGGTTGAGCTGGGACTCCTCGAGGTCAGCCAGCATCCAGTTGATAGACTTGGAGAGGTCCAGTAGAAGGTGAGGATGAGGCCGACAATCGCAATGATGATAATGACACCAACTTTCGTGTTGATCTTCAAGGCAAGGCCACATCCACCGGGATTACCGTGAGAAGAGGTCGATGAATTCAAAGATAATGATTGTGAGATGGCCGTTCCGGAAATATCAGGGGTTGAGGATATTCCTTGCAACTGCGGCTGCCACTTCCTCGGTCCGTGCACTCCCCCCCATGTCCCGGGTGACGACACCCTCCCTGATGGTCGCTTCGATGCCACGAATGACCGCTTCTGCGGCCTGCAGCTCGCCAAGGTGTTCGAGGAGCATGGAGCCTGCCCAGATGGTCGCGATCGGGTTGGCAATGCCGAGGCCACGATACTTGGGTGCCGATCCGTGGATCGGTTCGAACATGGAGGTGCCGTCCGGGTTGATGTTGGCGCCGGGAGCCAGACCAAGGCCCCCCTGTATCATGGCTCCGAGGTCAGTGATGATATCACCGAACATATTGGGAGTCACCACCACATCGTACCACTCCGGGTTCTTGACGAACCACATCGTGATCGCGTCAACAAAGGCAAACTCTGTCTGCACATCAGGAAACGCCCTTTTCACCTCGCCAAATACGTCCCGCCACAGCCCATACACGTCGGTGAGCACATTTGCCTTGTCCACTGAGGTGAGTTTCTTCCGGCGCCGCTCTGCAGTCTCGAAGGCGTACCGGATCACCCGCATCGCGCCTTCCCGCGTGACCACCCCGATCTGGTAGGCGAGCTCCTCTGCATCGGTGGTGACATCAAGCCCGAACTTCACCTGGTAGAGCTCGCGCATCACCTCGAGCGTGCGGTGTTCGGCCCCGCGAAACCTCGAACCAAGCCCGATGTAAAAGTCCTCGGTATTCTCCCTTACCACTACGAAATTGATATCCTCTGGGGATTTGTGCGCGAGCGGGGTTTCCACCCCCTCGAGAAGCCGGATCGGGCGAAGGTTGACATACTGGTCAAACGAGAACCTGAGCGCGAGCAGGATCCCTTTCTCGAGGATGCCCGGGGCCACCCGCTCATCGCCGATGGCGCCGAAATAGATGGCGGGAAAGCGGGCCAGCTCCTGCAGGTCGTCCTCTGTCAGGAGCTCGCCCGTTGCGAGGTACCGCTCGGCCCCCAGCTCGAATTCTTCCCAGCCGATCTCAAACCCGAATTTCTCTCCGGCCGCATCGATCACCGTCCTCCCTGCGGAGATGATCTCAGGACCGATCCCGTCCCCGCCTATCG
>JAAEES010000043.1 GCA_013415575.1 Methanomicrobiales archaeon
AAACGAGGCTGCATCGATGGCCACCGGATCCCGGGAGGCAAGGATGCCGATGTCCGGGACCACTGGCGCGTCACTCCAGCCCACGCAGTCGCAGTCCGGAGTGATGTGGGTGAGGAAATTGAAGTATCCTGCCTTCTTCCCCATCGCTGCGCCGAATGCATACTCCACCATCCGCTCGATGAAGACCGGGATCTCGGTCTCCCAGTCGATTCCAATAGCCTGCTCCGGGCAGATGGTCATGCACTCGAAGCATCCGATGCAGCGGTCCTGGTCGATGGTTGATCGCCGGTCCTCGAGCCGGATTGCCGACCTGGGGCAGACCACGGTGCACTCACCGCAGCCGATACACCTTTCCTCGAGCGTCATCGGGCGGGCCGAGTGCTGCTCCTGCTTTCCCTTCGGGGGTGCGCAGCCCATGGCAAGGTTCTTGATTGCCCCTCCGAACCCGGCCGGTTCATGCCCCTTGAAGTGGGACATCACGATCAGGGATGAGACATCAGCGATATCCCCGGATATCAGAACACGGCTGAAATGGTTCTTCCCTATCCTGATCTCCCGCATGTTGTTTCCGGCTAATCCGTCAGCAATGATGACCGGAGCCCTGACCGTGGCGTAACTGAATCCGTGTTCGAGCGCGGTGGTGATGTGATTCACAGCGTCTGACCTGCTGCCCAGGTAGAGTGTGTTTGAATCGGTCAGGAACGGCCGTCCCCCGTGCTCCCGTATCCTGTCAACCACCTGCCGGCCGAAGACCGGACTGATAAACGAATCATTCCCCACTTCCCCAAAGTGGATCTTGATTGCCGCTGGCGCTCCCGGAATGATGCACTCCCCGAAACCGGCACGATCAAAGAGCGCCCTCACCTTTGCAGCAGTGCTCTGTTCCGGATTTCGGGCCCGGAGGCCGGCAAAATAAACATCAGAGCTCATTCATGCTCCCCGCAACCCTCCATTCAACCGGCGATCCGATAAGGTTAATCGCAGGGATCCTGAGCAGTCGATGGAAAAATAGGGTTATTCTCTCTTGCCAAGCTCCTGATCAAGGCAGAAGAGATGTCCGGGAACATCCCCGATTATCGAGATCTTGGCCACGATTTCGCTGGCGTTGGCCTCCTCCTCGACCTGCTCCTTCACAAACCAGCCAAGGAAGTTCTGCGTTGCGTAATCCTTCTCCTTGACGGCAATATCCATGATTCCGTTGATGAGGCCGGTGACCTTCTGCTCATGGGCCAGCACCTGGTCAAAGACCGCCCCGGCAGACTTCCATGGCGTTTTTGGTGCCTCGATGGCCGTCAGCCTGACCCTACCTCCCGCTTCTATGATGTAGTCATAAAACTTCATGGCATGTGCGAGCTCTTCTTTGGCTTGGATCCTGAGCCACTTCGCAAACCCCTTCATAGTGACGGACTCCATGTAGGCGGACATGGCGAGGTAGAGGTAGGATGAGTACATTTCGGCGTTGAGCTGCTTGTTCAGCGCATCTTCCACAGACTTCTTCAGCATCAGAAACCTCCTGATACCCGAAGGGTTGATTTATTTTCTTTTAATCCTTTCGAACAGGCTGCTGCACCTGTAAAATGGGGAAAAAAGAACAGGATTCATCCTTTGACAATTACCGATGCATTCTGGTCGAAAGGATTTGTCCGCATCGCAAGCGAGAAAAGGTAGGGATAGTTGCGATTGAGGTAGCGTACATAGTCCACCCACTGGAGAGCCAGGTTTCTATAAACCCTGAGCAGGTCCCCTTTCAGGTGATCGAGGTCGCTGTCCGGGAGCGATGAGGGATCCGTGCGACGGTTGAGCTCTTCGGTCAGGTGGAAGACGCTTCGCAGGACCTCGGTGAACGACTGGTGTTCGAGGAGAACCGGGTTTTCGAGGAGGCGGAGGAGGAAGTTTCTCCGTTCTTTGAGAAATCCCGACATACCGATCAGGTCAACTTTCCGGGGATCGATGTCAAATGTATATCCAGCCATGAAACGGTTCAGAGTGGAAAAATCATCGTCCTTCCAGTCACCGGTCACAATCAACTGTTCTCTGACCGTATCGAGGGAGGGGTCGCAATCGGAAAGGTATGTCAGGAGTTCATTGCCGACTTCCGAATAGAATGTCTCGATCACCATGTTGAGTTTCTCGAGCCTCTGGTTGCGGGCACGGATTGCCAGGAGTTCGTTCAGGACGATAGTTACGAGGAACACGCTGACAGGGAGAAATCCAAGCGCGTTGAAGATGTAGTTCAGGGTGTCCCGCGTATTCTGGAGCACGGTGAGCTTGACCGCATAGATGAGGATCGAGACACAGACCAGGACTATCCCAAGCCTGATCTGCCAGGTATATTTCCGCATGAAACTATCCATACCAGACTCGTTTTCCTGTGCGAGAAAAATAGGTTATTGAGCCTACTGGCGTCCGGTCGCCCGGGTGAGCAGCTCGACATTGCTCCTGGTGAAGAAGCCGTCAAAGCCCTTGTAGCGGTGAATGTACTCGTTTACGAGCAGGGTATGGGGAGAGGGCATGGAAAACGTCTGTTGGAGTCCTTCTTCCGGAGATCCGACCAGTTCCACGAGGAAATCCATGCCATCATTTCTGAGCGCCGAAAAGGTCTCCTCGATTTCTTCGGTCCGGAAGGCCATGTGGTGTACACGGGTGCCGTAGTGCCGGATGAACAGTTCGGTCGGTCCCGATGTCCCTGCATCCCGGTATGGCTCGATTCCGGAGGTGAATACCTGGGCGTAGCCTTCATGCTCCAGGCGTGCCACGCTGGTGATGGAATTGAGCGACCTGACAAAGACCGCAAAGTCGAACCGGTACGAGGTGAGGTTCATGAATTCGAGGATGGCATCGTTCCGCTCCATGGCCCTGACCCGGGTGGCCGTATGATCGAGCTCGTGGATGCAGGAGAGGTGGGGGTATCCGGGTTTTTCCGGGTTGCCAGGATGGATTCGTGCAGAGGCCGGGGCATAGTTCCCCTCCTCCCCGCTCCATTCGATGAACCCGGTTGAATTTCCGGTATAGGGAGAGGGAACGGTCTGGATATACCGGAAGTGGGGATAGTCGATGATCCCGGGCGTGAGGAACTGCACTCCCCGTTCGTTCTGGATCTCGACGTACTTATCCAGTTCCCCCGTCCGGTAGATGAAGGTCTCGAGTCGGGTATTGGGGAGCGCCAGGGTCTTTTCAGCCACATTCACAGCCAGGAAAGGATTTTCACCCCGCTTTCGCGCCCGAACCAGGAAATGTGCGGATCCCTCTGTGCCGAGCACAAAGGTCCGGAACGTGTCGTCATCGAACTGCGCCCTGACGGAGAGGCCGGTATACCTGAGCAACCCGGCTACCGCCTGGTCAAGCCGATCCTGTTCCGTGGAAATGATCAGCGCATCAAGACCACCGACAAGCCCTTCGAGACCGTGCTCCCGCCGCTCTTTTACCACCGCCGGTATCCGGATGGCCAGGTCCGTCTCCTGCCGCTCCATGAATCCCTCCTGCCCCGGGAAAGATTTTCCCCCGGATTGGTCAACTTCCGGAGGGTCTTTCATATGCGTATTCTCCTCATTTGAATAGTGATACCAGACAGCGGAAGCTTAACTCGCTGTGGCGTACTTTTCGGGATCGGTATCGAATTTCTTCTTACAGCCGGGTGCACAGAAATAGTAGGTCTTCCCTTTGTACTCGCTCGTGAATTTCGCGGTCTTCTCGTCAACGGTCATCTTGCAGATGGGGTCGATTGCCATGGATCAGGCACCTCGCATTTCCTCTTTTTTGGCGGGAGGGATATAGCTTTTGAGCATGAGGGAGAGGGAGATCACGGTCACCGAACTTGCCGCCATGGCCAGCGCTGCGAGCTCCGGGCTGAAGGTATATCCGGTGAACGGATACAGGAGGCCGGCGGCGAGCGGGATAAGGGCGGTGTTGTAGGCAAACGCCCAGAAGATGTTCTGCCGGATCCGCTGCATCACCTTTCGCGAGAGCTGGATTGCCGCAGCAGCATCAAGAAGGTCATCCTTGATCAGCACGATATCACCCGACTCGATGGCCACATCGGTCCCGCTCCCGATGGCGATGCCCACATCGGCCCGGGCCAGGGCAGGAGCATCATTGATGCCGTCACCGACGAACGCCACAACCCCGCCACCATTCTGGAGTTCCTCCACCTTGCGGGCCTTTTCCTCGGGCAGCACCTCGGAGAAGACGGTTCTGATCCCGACCTGCCGGGCGACTGCCTCGGCGGTCCGCTGATTGTCCCCGGTGATCATGGCTACCGAGAGGCCCATTCTCCCGAGCTCCCGGATAGCGTCCGGGGTGGTCTCCTTGATGGTGTCGGCGATGGCGATGATCCCGGCAGGAGTTCCGGCAACCGCGATGATGACTCCGGTCTTCCCGTCCTGCTCAAGAGCGGTGACCTGCTCTTCGAGCTCCGGGGGAATGATAACTCCACGCTCTGCCATGAGGGGCCGGTTGCCGATGAGCACTTCTTCTCCAAGCACCCGGGCAAAAACCCCCTTTCCTCCTAATGTGGTGAATTCAGCAGAAGGCTCGGGCGGGATTCCCGCTTCTTCCGCTTTTCTCACCACCGCCTCGGCAAGAGGGTGGGATGAGTTCTTCTCCACACCGGAGGCGATAGCAAGCAACGTCCGTTCGTCGATTCCGGTGGCGATGATGTCCGTGACCGCCGGTTTTCCGCGGGTCAGCGTCCCGGTCTTGTCGAAGACCACCGCGGTGAGGTGGTCGGCCACCTCAAGCGCCTCACCATTCCTCACCAGTATTCCGAGCTCGGCTCCCCTTCCCACTCCCACTGTGATTGCGGTTGGCGTGGCAAGGCCCAGTGCACAGGGGCAGGCCACCACCAGGACGGAGATGAGTGCGGTCAGGGAAAAGAGCAGGGTCGCATCGAGCGCAAAGTACCATATCGAGAATGCGGAGAACGCGATGATCAGCACGGCAGGGATGAAGTAGCTGACCGCCACATCAGCAATCCGCTGAACCGGGAGTTTTGATGCCTGCGCCTCCTCTACGAGACGGATAATTTGGGCCAGTGCGGTATCCTTCCCAATCCGGTCGGCCCGGAAGGTGAAGACACCGTTGGTGTTGAGGGTTCCCCCTACTACCAGTGATCCTTTCTCCTTGAGCACCGGTATCGGCTCCCCGCTAATCATCGATTCATCCACATAGCTCTCCCCACCGGTGACCTCCCCATCGACCGGCACGTTCTCACCGGGCTTTACCGCCAGGATATCTCCTACCATCACATCTTCGACCGGCACTTCTGTCTCGTTTCCCTCGCGAATGACGGTGGCCGTCTTTGGACGGAGGGCAATCAGGGTCCTGATGGCCTCGGATGTCCTGCCCTTTGCCCGCGCTTCGAGGTACCTTCCGAGGATGAGGAACGATGCGAGCATGATCGCGGTGTCATAGAACATGAACTCCCGCGTAAGCACGATGCCCAGCGTGCCAAGAACGCTGGCGCCGAATGCCACACCCGTGCCCATGGCATACATCACGTCCATGTTGAGCGTCCTGTTACGCAAGGCGTTTCCAGCGGCGCGGAATATCGGATAGGCTACATAGACGAAGACGGGGGTGGAGATGATCAGCAGGGCCCAGGAGAGGGTCTCCATGGAGACAGGGATGGGGAGGAACATCAGGATAAAGAGCGGAATGCTCACGGCAAACCCGATGGAGAACCGGCGCATCTTTTCGGAGAGATCCTTCTGGCGTGCCTTCTCTTCAGCCTCGAGGGAGAGTTCCTCGGCAACTCCGAGGTACTGGTAGCCTGCATCTTCGATGGCAGCCTTCATATCGTCGAGTGATGTGACCGATGCATTGTAGGCGACATAGGCCTTCTCGGTGGAGAGGTTCACCCGGGCCTGCACCACCCCGGGAAGGGCAGAGAGTGCTTTCTCGATGGTCTCAACGCAGGTTGCACAGACCATCCCCCCGACCTTCAGCACTACTTCATCATGGATGACCTCGTAGCCGGCAGCCTGCACCACCTTCTCGATCTCCATCAGCGATACCGTGGCCGGGTCGAATTCCACCCGGGCCGAATCGGTCCCGAAGTTCGCCCGGGCGGTCATGCCCTTTCCCATGCCGGCGATTGCATCCTCGATGGTCAGGCTGCAGGTGGCGCAGTGCATCCCGGAGATCTTCAGGTCGGCGGTAATCCTCTCTCCCATCTCTCTGTTCCTTCCTCTTGATCCAACATGGCATCATGAAGACTAATAGATGCTTTCATGCAGCGAGGAAACGGCGAGCCAGGGGTTTCTTCCCGTTCCACTACCTATATCAGATCGCCGGGATCAGACACGGGTATGAAAGAACCCAATCCGCTCCAGGTAATCCTGTTCTTCCTCATCGCCGCCCCCGGTATCTACCTGTTCTCCCGGTGGCTGGGTGCCCCGGGCCAGTACTTGTTCCTGGCGGGAGGTATCATCGCTGCGATCCTTGCCATTCTCGTCGCCGGTTCATTCAGGATAGCTGACCAGTGGGAGAAAGCGGTGGTGCTCCGCCTGGGCCGCTATACCGGCCTGCGGGGTCCCGGGCCGTTCTTTATCATTCCATTCGCAGAGCGGGTTGCCTACTGGATCGATCTCCGGATCATCACCACCTCCTTCAAGGCCGAAAAGACCCTGACCAAGGATACCGTGCCGGTCGATGTCGAGGCGGTGCTCTTCTGGAAGGTACTCAACCCGGAAAAGGCTGCTCTTGAGGTCGAGGATTACCGTTCTGCCATCAGCTGGGCTTCGCAGACTGCGCTGCGGGAGGTTATCGGGAAATCGTTTCTCTCTGACATGCTGGAAGGACGGGAGAAACTGGATGCGGTGTTGCAGAAGATCATCGATCACCGGACAGAGCAGTGGGGTATCAATGTCTCTTCCGTTGAGATTCGTGATGTCATCATTCCCCCTGAACTTCAGGATGCCATGTCCATGCAGGCCCAGGCAGAGCGGGAGCGGCAGGCACGGGTTATTCTTGGTGATTCCGAGCGGCAGATTGCAGAAAAATTCGAGGAGGCGGCACGGACCTATGAGGGTAACCCTACTGCTCTTCACCTCCGGGCCATGAACATGCTCTACGAGGGTCTCAAGATCAAGGACAATTCCACGCTGGTCATCGTTCCTGCCTCGATCCTCGAAACCATGAACCTCGGCGCTATGACCGGGCTCGTCTCGCTGACTAAAACCACCAGCATGCAGAAGGAGAAGCGGCCGGCAGAAGCCGGAACTGAGGAGCTTCCTGAAAGATCCGGGAAAGAGACAAGAGAATAATTCACTTCGAGGGAACGGCACACATCTCATTTTTTACCCGGACACAGGCCCCGCTTTCACCGCAGCCCTGGCGAGCTTTAGAATGAAAGAAAGAGCGAAAAGACAATGATGTTGAGGATGGTCAGCGGCAGCCCGACCCTGAAGAATTCCCAGAAACTGAGAGTGTAGCCTTCCTTTTCTGCCTGCTGGATAACAATGACATTGCTTGCTGCTCCGAGGATCGTGAGGTTCCCGGCAATCGTGCTCCCTGCAGCCAGGGCCAGGATCTGCTGTACCGACATTCCCTGCTGGATGATGATCGGCTGGAACAGCGCAACAAAGGGTACATTTGAAATAAACTGGCTCACAACCACGGATACCGTCATGATGAGCGGGATCGTGGTCATCCTCGAATAGTCAATGACCGACTGGAAGAAGCCGGTTTGATAGACACTCTGCATCAGTACAAACAGTGAGGCAAAGAAGATCAGGGTGCGCCAGTCAACCTTTTTCAGGATCTCCTTCCG
>JAAEES010000205.1 GCA_013415575.1 Methanomicrobiales archaeon
GTCCAGTCTCCTAATAAGGGGTTCCAGCCGGGGATGGAACCAGCCCTTCCTGATATAGCGGGGGTAGATGCAGAGCCGCTCCCTGAGCATGCGGTCCCCGACGATCTCCTTCAGCCGGTCCAGCTCCGGCCAGGGATGTTCGGGATTGACGTAGTCGATGGTCAGGGGGGAGACACCGCCGAGGTCATCGACCCCGCAGGGGATCAGCTGCCGGGCGTCGGCAAGGTTGGGGGGGATCTGGACCGCAATCTCCCCTGGGAGGATGTCTTTGGCCATCATGATCACCGTGCACATCTCATCGGGATCAACCCCCTTCCCGGCGGCCATAGGGGTGCCTTCCTTCGGGCAGAAGTTCTGGATGATCACTTCCTGGATATGGCCGTAGCGGCGGTGAAGATCGCGGATTACCGTGAGCGACTCTTCACGATCCTCCATGGTCTCCCCGATCCCGAGCAGGAGACCGGTGGTGAACGGGATCTTCAGGCGGCCGGCATCCTCGATCATCGCGATCCGCACGGCCGGGTCCTTGCCCGGGGAAAACCGGTGGGCTTCGAGTTCGGCAGTGGTCTCGAGCATGAGGCCCATGCTCGCATTGACCTCCCGGAGCCGTTCCAGCTCTTCGAGCGTCAGGATGCCGGCGTTGGTGTGGGGCAGGATCCCGTACCCGATCGCTTTCTCGCAGAGTTCGTAGCAGTACTCGAGGATGTCCCGGTACCCGGACCGGGCGAGGAGTTCCGGGAATCCCGGTTCAAGCCCCGGGCGCTCACCGAAGGTGAAGAGCGCTTCAGTACATCCAAGCGACGCACCCCCTGCGAGAATGGCATCCGCTTCGGCCGGGTTCATGATACAGCCTTCCTGCACCGGGGTCCGGAAGATGCAGTACCCGCACCGGTTGTGACAGACGGTGGTGAGGGGGAGGAAGACGTTCTTTGAGTAGGTGATGACCTGCGAATCCATCTGATTCTGTATAGAGTTCTCTGCTGCTCTCTTATAAGGGCGCGGGATCTCCCGCCGTCCTGAACAGAGGATTTTAATCCCCCCTGCACCAACCCGGTAGGTACGTGGCAGTCCCTGCGGTCATCCCCTTCAAACCGAGGAACCCGAAGACCCGGCTCTCCTGCGTGCTCGACCAGGACGAGCGGGAGAAGTTTGCCCAGCTGATGCTCTGCGATGTGGTGGTGGCCGCCCGGGAAGCCGGGTGCGAACCATTCATCCTCGCCACCGAAGCATTTTCGTTCGGTGATACCCGCGTGGTGGAGGACGACCGCGGTCTCAACGAGGCCTTGAACGACCTCCTCGCCCGGACGCCCGGGCCGCTGCTGATCCTGATGGCCGACCTGCCGCTCACCACCCCTGACGCGGTCAGGAGGCTGATTTCCACCACGGACGATGTGGCCATCGTACCGGGGCGGGGCGGCGGCACGAACGCCATCTACCTCGCCCGTGCCGACCGGTTCCGGGTCAGCTACTACGGGGCAAGCTTTAGGAAGCACCGGGAGATCGCCCGTGAGGCAGGACTCTCCTGCGAGATCGTCGATTCCTTCCGCATCCACACCGATGTTGACGAGAAAGAGGACCTGGTGGAGCTCCTCATTCACGGAGAAGGCCTTTCGAGAGGCTACCTGGAGGATCTCGGCTTCTCCCTCGCCATCGAGAAGGGGCGGGTCGGCGTGGAGCGGAAGCGGGACAAAGAATGGTCTGCCGGATCGCCCTGAAGTCTCCTGCAGGGCCTCGTTCTTCCTGTCACTACTGTTCTCAACGACGCGAGGTTTTAACCTCCGGGCGGAAGATACCTCCCCATGGCCGACCTGCCGCAGAGCATTGTACAGCCCGGCGATCATGCGCCGAATTTCTCGCTCAAGGACCAGAACGACCGGACCTTTGACCTCCTGGAGCACATGGGCGAACGGATCCTGCTCTCCTTTCACCCCCTGGCCTGGACCGGGCACTGCGCCGCCCAGATGGTCTCGCTCGAGAAGAACAGGGAAGTGCTGAAATCGCTGAATACCAGTGCGGTCGGAATCAGCGTTGAT
>JAAEES010000206.1 GCA_013415575.1 Methanomicrobiales archaeon
GATGCAGCCCGGTCCTGCCTTTTCCTGGAGGACGGACGGTGCCGGATTTACCATGATCGGCCGATGGTCTGCCGGGTGTATCCCTACATGCTGCACCGTGAGCCTGACGGGGAGGGGATTATCGACTGGCGGCAGATCAGCGGTCTTGACGAACACGGATGCTACCACACGGAGATCTCCAGGGAGGAGTCCTTCCGGATAGCCCGGGAGACCCGGGCATTTGAGGAAGCGCTCCTCTGCCATGAGATGGCATTCCTCGAATTCACCGGGGACTACTTCTCCCGGCACGGTCTGCGGCATGTACGGAAAGTCTATGATGACCGTATGAGGGAGTTCAAACGGGGAGCGGAGGTCAGAGTGATGGTGTATTCCCAGGGCTGCTTCGAACCATGGGAGGTCCGGCCCGATCAGGCCGAAAGATTGCCGGAATAAAAAAAATGGTCAGGAGAAGACCGAGAAATTATTCTTCAGGGCGATGACATCGATGATCGGCTGAAGGCTCTGTTCGGGAATGCCGAACTGCTCCATGTACATCTTGAGGACCTTCTGCTCATTTCCGGCAAGGATACCGTCGGCCATAGCCAGGTCGAGCAGGATGGCCATGGTCGTGAGGCGCTGCTGCTCGTCCAGCACACCCGCCACCTTCTCGATGGTCTCCGGGATCTGGGTTCCCTGGATGAATTTTATGGCAGTCTCGACAGCGGCCCGGTCCCCCCGGACAATCTTCTGGAGGTCGAAGAGCTCCTGTTCATCGATAACGCCGTCTGAAGCAATGACAGTTATGGCGGCGGCCACCATGGCAGATTTCGGCGTGAGCGTTACGCTCCTGCTCCCGGTCAGTTTATCAAAGAGTCCCATTCTTGTTCACCTGGTATCTGGTGTTCCTGATCAGTTGCTCCTGTTGCATGTTGAGTCTTTCTGTTCCGGGGGTTTTAACGCGGAGAAAGACCGGGGGATCTATCAGTGTTCTCCTGCAATTCATGCTCAAAAAGCCGGTACCTGGCCATCTTCACTCCGCACGCAGCGGGGTTCGAGGTGCTCACAGGGCCGTAGAGCATCATGACATCCTCCGGTGATAGTGAAAAGCCGCAAGAATGATATGCTGTGGATCCCCATGGCATTTGAGACCGGACAGCATGCCTGCAGGACCGTTTCATGATCGTATACGGATGATCGAAGAGGTCACCGGCCCCCTGCCGGCGTTCCAGACCGTCCTCCTCCTCACCGACGGTTCGGTGACCACCCTCCTCGAGGCAATCTCCGGTGCAGAGGTTTGCGTGAAGACCATCGCCCAGAATGTTGTCCCGGCCGGTGGGCCGGTCGCTGCACTCCTCGATATCAGGCAAGGGGATCCGGTGAACCACCGGATCGTGGAACTGATAAACTGCACAACCGGGAAAATCCTGATCTACGCTGTCTCCCATACCCCGCTCGAGCGGCTTGAGCCCGGGTTCCGGGATGACCTGATGCGTGCCGACATTCCTATCGGAAAGATCCTGAAGAAGCACCGGATCGAGTCACGGCGGGAAATTTCAGATATCCGGCTCGTTTCACCGGATCCCGACCTCCGGCACCGGTTTGATACCGGCCCGGAAACCCGGTTCCTGTCGAGAACCTACCGCATTATCAGGAACGACCTGCCGTTCATGGCAATCGAAGAGCTGTTCCCGGTCGCCTTATGTACCAGGGAGCCGCGGATCCGGGTGCGGGCTCCATCCCGCCTTCACCTGGGGCTCATCGACCTCCACGGGGGGCTGGGCCGGGTGGACGGCGGAATCGGCATCGCCCTGGACATTCCTGACACCGTTCTCGAAGCAGAGCGAAGCCCCGAATGCAGGGTATACGGTGGGAATGAGGGACAGACCGAACGGGTCAGGACTGCAGCAGAGGCGGTTCTCTCCCGGTTTGCGATTCCGGGCAGTGTAGCAATCACCATCATCCGCACACCCCCTCAGCACGCCGGCCTCGGTGCCGGGACAGCCCTCTCCCTTGCTGCGGGAAAGGCGGTATGCGAACTCTATGGAATCACC